>DATFQZ010000230.1:0-28883 GCA_035263765.1 Candidatus Angelobacter sp.
CCAGAACATCGTGGCCAACCGCGATGCCTATGGCCATCTCGTCTTCACGGAAAACGACGACGTGAAGCCGCAGCGCCAGCCTTCCACGACCTCCATCTCGGGAGAAGCCAACAAATCATCGCGCTACAGCGGTCTGGTTTATTGGAGTAACAAGGAACACCGCTGGAAACCCGTGCCTACTACGAATACATCCACTATGAAAGCAGCCCGGCAGGCGGCGCAGGAAGTTGACCGCCTGATGGCCTTGCCCGTCGACCGCCAGACTCCGCGGGTAAAGGTGGGCTCGCAGCCGGTTGTGCTCAGCGCCATCAGCCAGGAGCGCCAATTGAGTCCGGAAGAGGTGGACAAGGCCATTGACGCGGCCGCGCGACGTCACGGAGTGGACCCCAACCTGGTCCGCGCCGTGGTCAAGGTGGAATCAAACTACAACCCGCGTGCAGTTTCGCGCAAAGGGGCCATGGGATTGATGCAGCTCATGCCCTACACCGCGAAGTCTCTGAACGTGGGCAACGCGTTTGATCCCAACCAAAACGTTGACGCCGGCGTGCGCCACCTGAAAATGCTGCTGGAGAACTACAACGGCAACGTGGAACTGTCGTTGGCGGCTTACAATGCCGGCAGCGGCGCTGTGAGCCGGAATGGTGGTATTCCTCCGTATCGCGAGACTCGCGACTACGTGAAGAAGATCACCGACCTATACTTGAACAGCGGATTCAAGGCCCACGTGCAGGAAACACGGGACTCCGAGGGACATCGCGTCTTTACCAACAACGAATAGACGCTTCTCGGGTTTATTTTTTTGAAGGTGCTTTTTGGCAGTCGCAACATGAAAACCGGGACCAGGATACTGATCAGAGTGGCGCTCGCAGCCATGCTGGGGAGCGCACTTGTGTCTTCGGCAGGCGCCCGAACGGTAAAGCAAAAGAAGCAGGCCGCCCGTACCCAGTTTGAGACTGCCGAACGCATGCGTGAGGCCCTGGACGGCAAACCGGAATCGAAGCGCACCCGCAGCGACTACCAGAAAGTGATGGACGCCTATCGCAAGGTCTATTACACCGCGCCTAACTCCGACAAATCGGACGCGGCGGTCCTGGCAGTGGCCGAATTGCTGGACGACCAGGGCCGCGTGCTCAATGATCCCAAGAGCTACAAAGACGCGATCGGACAATTGGCGTTCCTGCGCCGCGAGTATCCGGGCAGCAAGTACCGCGTGGAAGCGCTGTTCACCATCGCCGAGATCTATCGCGATGACCTGAATGACAACGCGCAGGCCAAGGCGGCTTTTGAAGATTATCTGAAGCACTATCCACACAGCAGTCTGGCGCCTAAAGCCAAACAAGCAGTGACAGAGATTGGCGACACGGAAGTTGGCGGAAACCCCTTTAAGAGGAAACATTCCAGCGCGAAGGCCGGCGCGCAGAAGACCAAAGCTGCCTGGGCGGGGATCACGACAGCCAAGTCCCCTGACGAGCCTGCCGCTGAACCGGCGAAGAATGCCGCCGCATCCAAGCCGGCGCAAGAAAAGCCGCAGCCTGCTGACACGCAGGACGCCGCCGATGTTGCCGTCAAAGATACGGCTGCGGCCACGTCACAGGAGCCGGTCAATGCTGCCATGGGCGGCAAAGCTGATACGCAGGCGACGCATCGCATGGCCCGGCTCACCAGCGTTCGCCACTGGTCCACGCCTGATTACACGCGCGTGGCCATTGATCTGGAGCAGGAAGTTCAGTATCAGGCCGGGCGCGTGCCCCACCCCGACCGCATTTTCTTCGATCTCTACGACACACGGCTGGCGTCAGATCTGGTAGGCAAGTCCTTCGACGTGGAAGCCGGGTTCCTGCATCGCATTCGCGTGGCCCAGTACAAGAATGGCGTAGCGCGTGTGGTGCTCGACGTGGATGACGTGGCGGAGTATTCCGCGTTCCTGCTGCCCAATCCTTACCGGCTGATCATTGATATTCACGGCAAACTGCCGCCGCAGAAGATGGCGGCCGTTCAGCCGGAGATGAAGGTCACACCCGCAAAGTCGAAAGATCCGGAGCCAGCCTCTGACGTTACGGTCACGCAGGTCAAGCCACCTGCGAATTCCAAGCCGGCCGAGAGCGCCGCTGTCGCACAGCAACCGGACAAGATAGCGGCCAAGGCGTCGAACGTCGCCACGCAACCAGCCAGGCCCGCGGAGTCGCAGGCCGCCAGCAAGCCGGCAACCGAGAAGACAGTCGAAGTCGCCAAGGCTGATCCCCCCAAGACTATCGTTGATGACACAACGATCGACAACCCATCCAAGCTGAGCAGCAAGCCCACGACCGGCCCCACGTTCCAGGCGATTGCGCCGCAGGAATCAAGCCGCAATAAGAGCAAGAGAAAGGCCGCGGAGCCGGCCAAGCCTGCAAATTCAGCCCACGCCGCCGCGCCTACCGCGAACGGCGATCGCTCGCTGATTCGCGCGCTCGGCCTGAAGATCGGCAAGATCGTGGTCGATGCCGGGCACGGCGGGCACGACACCGGCACCATCGGTCCCAATGGCCTGATGGAAAAAGATCTGGTTCTTGACGTTGCCTTGAAGCTGGGCAAGCTCCTGGAAGACAGGCTCGGCGCGGAGGTCGTTTACACCCGCGACGACGATACCTTCGTTCCGCTGGAGACACGCACCGCCATCGCCAACAAGGAGCAGGCGGACATGTTCATCTCCATCCATGCCAACTCCAGCGACGATGCCTCTGCCCGCGGCGTGGAAACCTACTATCTGAACTTCACCTCATCGCGCGACGCGCTGGAAGTGGCGGCGCGCGAAAATGCGGTCTCCGAGAAATCCATCCACGAGTTGCAAGATCTGGTGAAGAAGATCGCGCTTAAAGAAAAGATCGAGGAGTCGCGCGAGTTCGCCGCCGACGTGCAGCGCTCGCTCTACGTCGGGCTGAACGCCAGGAATCCCGGCATACGCAATCGCGGCGTGAAGAAAGCACCGTTTATCGTGCTCATCGGCGCCAACATGCCTTCGATCCTGGCTGAGATTTCCTTCGTCAGTAATCCAGGGGACGAAAGGAAACTCAAGACCAGCGAATACCGCCAGCGCATCGCCGAGTCGCTCTATAAGGGCGTCAACAAATACGTCAGCGGCCTGAGCGGCGTGAAAACAGCCTCCAAGCTGCAAGATCGCGGGAACAGCGCGGGAGCTTCCGCCGTGGCCGCGAGATAGATTTACCAACAGCCAAGACCTTCTACACCTTCGTAGCAACGATGACCGAATAAGTCAGTTGCCCACTGCGATATCCTTCGCGCATCAGTTCGATGCCGTCGACAAACTCGCGGAACTGGTCCGGCAGAATCGACAGCAGCCACCGCGACTCGCTGATTTGTTCCGCAGCGAGGTCCCAGGTACGCGCTACATCTGACGCAAGCTGCTCGCAGGAAACCACCTTCATCCCCGCTGATTCGATCTGTTGCACGTACTCGGCCATGGTCCAGAGTTCTGGGAAAAGAAAAACCCGGGCGATGTTGTCGATGAGCTGATCCTGCATTGACCCGGTCCACGCGGCCACCATTAGCTTGCTTCCCGGCTTGAGTCCCACGGCCACTTTCCGGAAATAAGCTGCTTTATCGAAGAAATGGTCCGACGATTCCATATTCCAGACCACATCAAACCTGCCGGCTCGGAACTCATACGTTTCCGCATCGGCAAGTTCGAATTTCGTTGCGCCATCCATGCTCCCGCAGAGCGTCCGGGCGAGCTCGAGCTGCGTTGGGCTGATGGTGAGGCCGAGCACCCGACAGGAATATTCCCTGGCTAAGAAATTGGCCGTACCGCCATGGCCGCAACCCACGTCCACCACATGCATTCCTGGTTGGAGGCCGACGCGGGCGGCGCAATGGCGCAACATCTGTTCCTGCGCCTGCTGAGGATTTTCTAACCCGGTTCGAAAGAGTCCGTGGTGAATGTGATCGCCCCAATAGCGACGGTAAGCCCAGGCAAACTGATCGTAGTGATCGCGGATCTCCTGGATGCTCAAAGGGCGAGTTCGTGGTGCTCCTGGGGCGTCTTTCATGGTCGAAGAAATCAATCAAACGAGCGGTTTGGGGATTTCAAGCCTTTCATGCCTGGCCTTGCGAGGTTAGAATCCACGGATGCGGAGACGGGTTTCTCATGCTTACCAAAAAGGCATTCACCCGTCCAAGTAAAGCAGCTTGAAGCGCTTAAGGAGGAATAGGGTTATGCCCGCCAAGAATTTCAGGTCCCTGCTGCTCATTCCGGTGGTACTCGTACTGGCCACTCCCGCGCTCTGGGCGCAGGATGACGCCAAGCAATTTCATTGGAACGGCAAACTCGCCGTGGATAATACAATTCAGGTGAAAGGCATCAACTCCACGATTGACGCCCGGCGCGCCCCGGGTGACGAAGCGGAAGTGACAGCCGAGATATCTGGCACTCATGCGGACGAAGTACGCATCGAGGTTGTCCCGAATGCGGACGGCATTACCGTTTGCGAAATCTACCGGGGTCACAACAGTTGCGAAGGCGGTAGTTCCTCTAACCACGACTCCGACTACGATCGCGTAAGAATCCACTACCATATTCTGGTTCCTTCAACTGTCCGCTTTGACGGGCGAACCGTGAACGGAGGCGTGACCGCGGAAAACCTGGATCGCCGCGTCATCGCCAAGAGCGTGAACGGTTCCGTAAAAGTCTCGACCAAATCGTGGGCGGAAGCGTCTTCCGTCAATGGCAGCGTGACGGCCGCCATGGGGAGCGCGGACTGGACCGGTAGCCTGCGCATCTCCAGCGTCAACGGCTCGGTCACCGTCGCCCTACCCGCAGACGCCAACGTGGACGTAAGCTTCAGTTCGGTCAACGGGCACTTTAGCTCAGAGCTTCCCGTCACCACCCAGAGCGTGAACCGCGGCCGCATGGAAGGACGCATCGGCAATGGGGGCCGCAGTCTCGAATTGCGTTCCGTAAACGGAAGCGCCGAACTAAAGAAGAACTCGATCTAAAGAGGATCAACCACAGAGGGCACGAAGGAACACAGAGGAATTCAGATCTACCTTTGTGCTCCTTTGTGTCCTTTGTGGTTCACGGGTTTAGTTCTGGTTCCATCCACCGCTCTCTAGCTTCGCGTGAATCCAGGACCTGCTTGCTGTAGTACCGTGAAAGCAACCCCTTATCAGCCAATTCGTGTTGGACTTTTTGTACAGATTCACTAAGACACAAGCTGCGGTCCAACCGCTGCTCGGCCTGTTGCAGCCAGAAGCGCGTGATCGTTTCGTGGTAAAGCCCGCGGACGCCGTGGTGGGCAGCAAACCGCTGGAGCGAAGCACGCATGCGGTCCATGGCCGAAGGAAAGTCACTGGCGTAGAGGTACACCACCGCAACGGCAAGGTGATCGCGGTGGTGAAATTCATCTTTCGCCAGCAGACAGCGCTCGAACCGTTCCACCAGGGTTAGAATCTGGGTGTCATTCATCGGTACATTCTCCAAAAGAAAAACGCCCGGCGGCAAAAGCCGTCGGGCGTTCGGTTCTCTTTATTTTAACTTGGCACCGCGTGAGCCGCAACCTCAGCTAACGCGCGCGCCTTTACGCCAATGTCCGCGCCAATCCCCATCGTAACGCAGGGATGGAAGCGGGTTCCCCTGCTGGAATAGGACCCAGCTGCCTCAGTGTTTCTTGGCAGCTGGATCAACAGCGTGTGTCCTGGGCGACGGATGTTTTGCGATGACTGGCTGGACACAGTGAAACGAAATCGCCTGGGCCGTCACTAATCATCCGAGCCCCACACCAAATGAGCCGCACGCTTCCGGGATGAAGCGGGGAATGCACACTGGAATCTGCGGCCATGGGGACCCACACTCCACTTGATAAGGAGGCTGCGCGTGAAGGTTACAGCCTGTTTGTTGCTGACATGCGTGTTATTCCTGTCCGCTTGTTCCAACTCCACCTCCGTTACCGGCAAGGATAAGCAGACGGCTGCCGGCACTCAGTCCGAGACAGCCGCGACCACGTCCTGGGTTGGAGGACCCAACAACCGCATCGTGGTTTCCTATAACGATGAGACTGACGTTCAGCAGTTCATCACCTTCACCCAGAATGACCGGGTCGTCACAACCGGCGCTTCGCTCATGGGATGGTCTTACTCCGATGATGGAGGCGCCAATTGGACCTACGGTGGCAAAGTTTCCCCGCCGAAGGGATGGGCTGTTTTGTGGGGAGATCCGGCGATCACCACGTCTGGAGCATCCTACCAAACCGTGTTCCTGGCCAATCTGGCTGTGCCCGACTCGAAGATGCCCGCGGGAGGCATCCACGGCTATTTTTATTACGGTACCGGACAGAGCTCCTACATCGGCGGCGCGTGCATTGCCAAGTCCACCGACGGCGGGAAGACCTTCGCCAACTACCAGTGCGTAAGCAACACTCAGCCCGTGCAGGGAATCCCCGATACGCCACAAGGTCATTTCTATGATGGCGGAAGCATGGCTTCAACGAGCAAGGGCGAAATCTTTGCCGCTTGGGTGGACGTGGCCACCGGGCTGATTGATGTCTACCGCAGTCCCAGCGCTTCCGGAAGTTTTAGCATCATGCCCACGCCCTTTCCCAATATGGTCGCGGTCTCACACGCCAAGCTGCGCGTCAGCCCGTACGACGATTCGATTTATGTAGCAGCGCAGGTCCTTGGCAATAACGCTTACTTGATCTACATGAACCGCTGGGTGAATGGGGCATGGGGGAAGCCGGTTCTGGTGAGCAACCCTTCTGAGCTATATCCGGGGATTGATTTTGGAACAACCGTTCAAGGGTCAGAGCTGACCTTGCGCACTGGACCTCAGTTCGGATTTGACGTGGGCGCGGCTTCGGAAGGCGGCAATGACGCTGTACGCATGCTGTATACCCGCAGAGACGACACCGGCCATCTCTATCTAGATGCCTCCGCCTGTGCAGCGGACCTCAGCAACTGCTGGAGCGTCTCTGGCTGGAAATTCCAGGGTGGAGGTCCCAACAACAGCGCTGTGGATACCTACAACCCCGACGTCGTAGCGTGGCGGGGTTTCATCGGACTGCCGCCCACCTGGCAAGCGTCTTGGGCCTATCACTACGGGAACGCAAACTTTGTCAACGTTTCCCGGGCCACTCTCGGCTATGTGAACGGCAACGCCTTTATCTTCCCGGTTGACATCCTGCAGAACACTCCCGTCTGCTCGGATACGCGCGGCTACTGGGGCGATTATGACGCCATGGTGCTAACCGGCTTTCAAAACACCAGCTCGCTGTGGATGCGCTTCGTGACGGATTCGTCCGCAGGATGCACGAAACGATGGGAGTACACGGCGGATGCGCAACACGTACAGCAATCCAACTACTCCTATTGAGGCATACAATACTTGGAGGAAGCCATGAGATACGAGAAGGTGCGGTTCTTCAAAAGAGCGCTGCCTCTTGTGCTGGTCGCAGCATGCATGTTCGCGGTTGGCTGCCCATCCCGCCGGCAGTCTGCGAGCGATGACCAAAAGAAAGTGGAGCCGGTTTCCCAAACTGCGCCGAAGTTTGAGCCGATGCGACCCACCGTCCCTGTGATCCCTGCGCGCCGGCAAGTCGCCAGCAGCGGCGACTGCGCCCCGAAATACGCCAACGGCCTCAGCGGAACTTGCATCAACAATAAGCCGTGCCGGGGCCTTGGCTTCTTGGCTGAAGACGGCAAGACCGCTGTCTGCGCTTGCTACGCAACAAGCGGCGGGTGCAACCAGGATCAACGTTGTGACGCGATCAAGAAGGCCTGCGTACCGGAGAAGGAACCCGGCTTTGGACGCTTGCCCGAAGACTAGGCAACAGCATCAAGGATTTGGGAAGCTCGTTACGTCGCGGTGAAAAGTCGTACAGGTTGCCCGAACCGATTTAAGCAAGCCCGGAACCTGTGTTACTTCCTGCACGCCCAAAAAAATAAAACGCCCGGCGGCAAAAGCCGTCGGGCGCTTGATTTCTCTAGATTTAGATTACTGCGGCGAGGTAAGTACGGTTAACTGCTTACGCTACGCCGATCTCTGCAGCAATCCTCTCGGTCACAAACGCTTCAATCACGTCGCCTTTCTTCACGTCGTTGAAGTTCGCGATGTTGATGCCGCACTCCATGCCGTTGCGCACTTCGCTGGCATCGTCCTTGAAGCGCTTGAGCGACCCGATCTTGCCTTTGTACACCTGGACGCCGTCACGCACCAGCCGGACTTCGGCATCGCGCTTGATCACGCCCTCGAGCACGTAGCATCCTGCCACAGTGCCGACCTTTGGTACGCGGAAGGTCTCGCGTACTTCGGCGCGGCCCAAATGGCGCTCCTTGATGATGGGTTCAAGCAAGCCGGCCATGGCTTTCTTGATCTCATCCTGAAGCTCGTAGATGATCGAGTGCAGGCGGATATCGACTTTCTCCATCTCCGCCAGTTCCTGCGCTTTGCGCTCCGGCCGGACATTGAAGCCGATGATCACGGCGTTCGACGCAGAAGCCAGCAGCACGTCGTTCTCGGTGATCGCGCCCACGCCGGTGTGCAGGATCTTGATCTTCACCTTGTCAGTTGAAAGCTTGGTCAGCGTATCGGCCAGGACTTCCGCCGATCCCTGCACGTCAGTCTTCAAGATGATGGGAAGCTCTTTCACGCCCGCAGTCTTCATCTGCTCGGCGAAGCCTTCCAGAGACAGCTTGGAGCTCTTCGCCAGCGCGGCTTCGCGGGCTTTCTGCTCGCGGTACTCGGAGACCTGGCGCGCTTTTTCGCGTTCAGCCACGACCAGCAGCTGATCGCCGGCCTGCGGCAAGCCCTCCAGGCCGAGCACCTCCACCGGGGTCGACGGCGGCGCTTCTTCGACCACGTTGCCACGATCGTCAAACATGGCGCGGACTTTTCCGAACGTGTTGCCGACGATGAAATTGTCGCCAATCCGCATCGTACCGTTCTGTGCCAGGACTGTGGCCACGACGCCGCGGCCGCGATCGACCTTGGCTTCCACTACCGTACCGCTACCTGGGCGTTCCGGATTGGCCTTCAGGTCCTGAAGATCGGCCACCAGGCAGATCATCTCCATCAGCAGGTTCAGGTTGGTGCGTTTCTTGGCGGAAACATCCACGAAAACGGTGTTGCCACCCCAATCTTCCGGCAGCAGGCCGCGGTCGCCGAGCTGCTTCTTCACGCGATCGGGCATGGCGTCGGGTTTATCAATCTTGTTGACCGCCACGATGATCGGCACTTTCGCGGCCTGGGCGTGATCCATGGCTTCCAAGGTCTGTGGCATCACGCCGTCATCCGCCGCCACGACGAGGACAACGATGTCGGTAACTTTGGCGCCGCGGGCACGCATGCGGGTAAAGGCTTCATGACCCGGCGTGTCCAGAAAAACGATCTGGCGGCCGAAGGCCGGCGAGTCTTCCTTGGTGATCTTCACCTTGTATGCGCCGATGTGCTGGGTAATGCCTCCGGCTTCGCCGCCGGCAACGTTGGTCTCGCGAATGGCGTCGAGCAGCGAGGTCTTGCCGTGGTCTACGTGGCCCATGATGGTGACCACCGGAGGCCGTGTCACAGCCGCCGTGGCTGCTGCTTCTTCTGAGACGCCGGTGAGCTCCGCCACTTCTTTCTCGGCCTGTTCTTCAAAGCTGATGACGGAAGTCTCCGCGCCGAAGTGGTGCGCCAGGTCTTTGGCCAGTTCTGCATCCAGCGACTGGTTTACGGTGACCGGCACGCCCTTCATGAGCAAGCGCGCAATCAGGTCTTTGGCGCGAACTTCCAGTTTCTCCGCCAAATCCTTCACGCTGATGCCTTCCGTGATGGTGATGGAGCGCGTGATCGGCAACGGCTCGCTCGAAATGGCCATCCGCGGGGGCGGAACAAAACCCTTCATCGGTCCTTCTTTGGGACCTTGTTGGTACCGCTGTCCGGGACGGCGCGGCGGCGCTCCGGCGCGACCCGGGGGCCGGCCCGTGCCTGGCGGCGGAACCCCAGGACCTACTCCGCCCATTCCTGGACGCGGCGGGAAACCTGTGCGCGGCGCGCTCGTCGGATGCGGGCCTCGGCGTTGTTCGCCTGGGCGCGCAAACGGCGGGCGACCGCCGGGTGCGCTTGGGCCTGACGGCCGTGGACGCTGGAAAATTGGCTGGCCGCGCACCACGCCCTGGGGACGAGTGGCTGCTCCTGCATGGGTCCCTGCGCTAACCTGGCCGGAGGGCGGCGGAGGCGCCTTACGCTCAACTGGCGCCTGATAAACCGGACGCGGTCCGGTTTGCGGCGTGATCATTCGGCGCTGTGGAACAATCGGCTGTTGCGAAGGTGGCTTGGGCGGCGGAGGCGGCGGCGGGGCAACCGTTTCGGGTGGAGCGGGCGCTGGGGCCTTGGCCACTGGCGCGGGTGGCGTTACCACCACCGCGGGCGGAGCCGCTGGTTTTTCTACAGGCGGGGCTGCCGCGACCACAGGAGGCTTCGCAGGCGGCGTCACAACAACGGTCTTTTCCGGCGCTGCCGGTTTGACCGCTACGGCAGGCTTTTCCGGCACGGGCACCAACACGGGCTTCTTGACCGCCACCGGCTGCGCGGGCGGCGCCGGCTTGGGTGGAACGGGGGCCGGATGTTGCTGTTGCTCGCGCTCCCTCAGGAGCCGCATAACGTCGCCGGGTTTGGAGATTTTGGAGAGGTCGATCTTGGGCTTGATCTCGCCCTGGCCTGCTTTTTCCTTCGCCGCAGGCGCGGACTTGGCGGAAAAATGCTTCCGGATTTTTTCCGCTTCGTCGGCTTCCACTGAGCTTGAGTGGGTCTTCTTCTCGGTGACCCCTACTTCTTCCAACACGTCCAGAATTGCTTTGCTCTTCACTTCAAGCTCTCTGGCCAGATCATTGATTCGGATTTTCACGCTTTCTCAAGTCCTCCAAAACTCTTTTACGCGACCATATCGACCTCACAGCTGGTTCTTTGAACGCATTGCTGCTCTACAACTTTCTGACGCTAGGACGAAGTCTCGCCCGGCTCTTCGCCTGGCGTCTCCGGCTCTTGTGACGCTTCCACCGAAGTGCTTCCGGCATCAGCCTCAGACTGGCCTGCAGCCTGGGCTTCATGCTCGGCAACTTCAGTAGTAACAGCTTCTTTTGTCTCAGCTTGGCCCTGCGCGGCTTCGGCCTCGCTTGGCGCACCCGTTTCCGCCCCTGCGCCCTGAGCCGATTCCAGGCTTGAATAATAATTATTGACCGCGACCGATATTTTTTCCACCGTCTTCGGCCCCACGCCGGGCAGTTCTTCGAGCTGCTCCGGAGTCATATCCGCCAGCGCTTCCACTGTGGTTACGCCCGCTTCATGCAGCTTGGTGATCAGCCCTTCGCCCAGGTCAGGCACACGGTCCAGCGGCGTCGCTGCCGGGGTCACCAGAGAAGCCATCTGCTGTTCCACTTCCTGACGCTTCTCTTCCTCGCTCTTAATATCGATCTTCCAGCCCAGAAGCTTGGCCGCCAGTCGCACGTTCTGGCCTTTCTTGCCGATAGCCAGGGACAACTGGCTGTCATCCACCACTACTTCCAGATGTTTGTCCGAGGGTTCCACGATGGTCACGCGGCTGACTTTGGCGGGCTGCAGAGCCTTTTCCGCGAAGACCACAGGATCTTCGTGATATTCAATAATGTCGATCTTCTCGCCGCGCAGTTCGCGGATGATGGACTGCACGCGCATGCCCTTCATGCCGACGCAGGCGCCTACCGCATCCACATCCTTATCCTTCGACATCACAGCGATCTTGGTGCGTTCGCCGGCCTCGCGAGCGATGGCGCGGATTTGTACGGTGCCGTCGTAGATCTCCGGCACTTCGGTCTGGAACAGGTTCTGCACCAGCTCCGGCGCGGCGCGGGACACGATGACCGCGGGCCCCTTGGCGTTCTTGTCCACGCGCGCCAGGACCACGCGCACCCGCTCGCCGATAGCAAACGACTCCAGCCGCGACTGCTCTTTCTTGGACATCTTGGCTTCCGCTTTGCCGATGTCGAAGATCACGTCTGGACCCTCAATGCGCTTTACCGTGGCGTTGATCACTTCGGTGACACGCCCGATGTACTCGTTGTAGATGGTGTCGCGCTCGGCTTCGCGGACTTTCTGGAAGATAATCTGCTTGGCGATTTGCGCGGAGATGCGCCCCAGGCCTTCCGTGGACTTCAGGAAGCGGACCTCACCGCCGACTTCGGCATTAGGATCAATCGCCTTGGCTTCATCCAGCGTGATTTGGATTTGCGGGTCCTCAATGTCGTCTTCCGACGGCAGAATGCTCTTCACTGCATACACGCGGATTACGCCGCTCTCTTTATCGAGTTCGCCGCGGAGATTTTCCTGGCTCTTGTCCTTCTTGCGCGTAGCCGCAACAATGGCGTCTTCCACCGCGCTCACCACAATCTGCGGATCAATGCCCTTTTCCCGGCTTATCGCATCAATAACGTTGTAAATCTCGCTTGCCATAAATTCGTCCTAATAAGTGCGTTACTTCTTCCGTAGAGACGCGGCGTGCCACGTCTCTACCGGGCCTTGCTCCGATCCACGCTAAATCTCCGGCACCAAATTGGCTTTCTCTACGTTGGCCAGATCGATCTCAACTCTTTGTCCGGGATGACTATGTCCCGGCTTTGGTTTCTTCTTGCCCTCGATTGTTTCCAACGTCAACTTGCCGTTTTGGAACCTCTCGAGCCGCCCTTCGAAATGACGGTTTCCGTTGACCGGTTCCCGTGTCATCAGCTTGACCCGGCTGCCTGCGAAACGCGCGTAATCTCTCTCTGTCAGCAGTTTGCGATCTAGCCCGGGCGACGAAACTTCCAAAGTGTACGAACCGCCGGGTACCGCGTCTTCCACGTCCAAAACCGCCGAAACCTCGCGACTCACATCGGCGCAATCCTCGTGGGTCACGCCCTCCGGCTTATCGATGATGATCTTCAGAGTGCGGGCCTTGCCGCCTCCCTTCAGATCAACCTCCACCAACTCGACACCGTAGGTCGAAGCCACGCGGCCCGCGATCGCCCGGATTTTCTCCACATCCGCCATCAAGTCCTCGGAAAGGTTTTCACCCCAAAAATAAAGTGGGCCTTTCGCCCACTGGTGCGTTCGCCACGAATTGGGGTCTGCAAACCCACCCAGGGACAGCCTACCCACCTGGGCCGAGACCAGTTACTACCGTAACCATCATATCTCAGTTTTCCACAAATGACAAACCGGGCCGTGTTGTGTAACTGATTGACACTAAAGCCTTTGTATTGACATCCTCAGGGCTGTCATTACGACCGCAGCGCCGTGAGAATCTAGTTCTCATGAACGACTACTGGCGTGGAGTGGAGGGATCCCGACGATCCGTCGACCCCGCTCGGGATGACAGTGAGCAAGGTCCATCAGCCGCGAGCACGGCGGTAACCTGCCATCTCTTCAGTCGCTTTGCTATGCTCGCTGCCATGGAAAGCCAATTGCGAGATTTTTCGGCAATTGATTCCGTGGCAAAAGCCCAGGCGCTCTACAACCAAGGCAAACTGGAACGCTTGTTTCTTTTCCCGCTGGAGTTCGGAGGCCAGGAGATTCCGCAGAACATCCTTTACGTTCCGCACGGCATTGCTGCCATCAAGCAGCAGATTGACAGCGCAATCGGGGACATGGTGAAGCAAGGACTGGTCTCCGGTTATGCCGCTGAACCAGAGTACAAGGGCGATAGCTTCATCCCCAGCAGAATCAAGATCAAGACTTCTCATCCGGAGAAGCCTGGTGTCGATCGCATAATCAACGTTTGGTAAGGTCCGGCCCCGTCCGGCCATTTCTCGTCTTTTCTGATCATTAATCCTTCAGGGGTGTCATCTCGACCGAGCACGAAGGAGCGACCGCGACTGAGTGCGAGTGGAGAGACACCGAGGAATGTTTGCAACACAAGGCCGATTCAGGGAGTTCTCCCACACTACACACCGCGAGCCGCATTTCCGGGCACACGTCCTCCCGAAGTCACGACGACCAGATGGCCAAAGATCCAATTAACTTAGTACGGCTCTCGAGAGAACGCCTCGTATCGGCACGGCAGAGGACGCATCTCGGGATCTCTCCACTCCTCCTCAGTCTCCCGCTTTGCGGGACCCCTCGGAGTCGGTCGAGATGACAGGTTTTCGCCGCTTCGTACGGGTGGATGACCGCACTTGAGATAACAGGACAAAATTCAGAACTGCTCCCACGGGCGTATAATCCCCCTTAAGAGGGCCCTTCATGAATCTTCCTCTAACCCTGGGCGAGCTGCGGAAAAGTCCTTTTTCCGAGCAGAGACTTCGCGCACGCAGAATCAAAGACGAACTTCGCGATAACCTGATTGCCAAGGTGCGTTCCGGCGAGACCATCTTTCCCGGGATCATCGGTTATGACGATACCGTGGTACCGCAACTGGTGAACGCCGTGCTTTCGCGGCATAACTTCATCCTGCTGGGACTGCGCGGACAGGCCAAGAGCCGCATTTTGCGCGCTCTGACGGCGCTGCTCGACCCGCAGATGCCCTACGTCGCCGGCTGCGAGATCCATGACAATCCTTACGATCCTATCTGCAAGCGCTGCCGCGCGTTGGTGGCCGAGCAGGGCGACAACACTCCCATCGCATATCTCACCGCCACAGACCGCTACGTGGAAAAATTGGCCACACCCGACGTGACGATTGCCGACTTGATCGGCGATATCGATCCCATCAAGGCCGCGCGTGGCGGACACGATCTTTCGAGTGAACTCACGGTGCATTACGGGCTGCTGCCACGCGCCAACCGCGGTATCTTCGCCATCAATGAACTGCCCGATCTCGCAGGAAAGATCCAGGTAGGTTTGTTCAACATCATGCAGGAAGGTGACGTCCAGATTAAAGGCTACCCGCTGCGCCTGCCGCTGGACGTCGCGCTGGTCTTTACGGCGAACCCGGAAGATTACACGGCACGCGGGAAGATCGTGACGCCGCTCAAGGACCGCATCGGCTCGGAGATTCGCACCCACTATCCCGCCACGGTGGAAGAAGGCATCAGCATTACCGGCCAGGAAGCCTGGACGCGCCGCGACGGTCTGGAACTTCACGTGCCCAAGTACGTCAGCGAAGTGGTAGAACGCATCGCGTTTCTGGCGCGCGACGACAAGAAAATCGACAAGCGCTCTGGTGTAAGCCAGCGCTTGCCGATCAGCGTGTTGGAAAACGTGATCTCCAACGCCGAACGCCGCGCGCTGCGCAACGGCGAAAAGACGATCGTGCCCCGCATCGGCGACATCTACGCCGCGCTGCCTTCCATCACCGGCAAGCTCGAACTCGAATACGAAGGCGAGATGCGCGGCGCCGACACCGTTGCCCGCGACCTGATTCGGACGGCCGTGGCCAAGGCCTACGACGGCTATTTCAAAGACCTGAATATGCAGCAGATCGTGCAGTGGTTCGAGCTGGGAGGCGAAATCAAGCTGGCGGACACTGCCGGCTCGCAGGAGATTCTGGAAGGCATTCGCAACATCCAGGGCCTTACGGAAAAGCTCGCGCCGCTGGGCATCAAGCAGAAGGAAAAACCGGAAGTGCTGGTCTCAGCCGCGGAGTTTGTGCTCGAGGGCCTGCATGCGCACCGGCGCATTGGGCGCACGGAAGAACGGGTCTTCGGCGCGGAGAAGCAGCAGCCGAAGCGGCAGGAGCGTCCGTTCGAGCGCGGTGACGATGAGCCGCCGCTGCGGAATCGTCGGCCGTATAACTAGCTTTTCTCCGTAAGTCCCGAACGAAGTGAGGGATCCCTATAGCTTGAAGGATGTTCGGGGGAGACTGGGTGGCTTGAACGACACTTTGCGAGGCGGGAGGGGCCATGGCGAGGCGGGCTCCCGACGAAATCCTTGAGCGGGTATGGATCCCTCGCTGCCCTTGGGACTTCAGAAAAGGCAGCCAGCTAGACCGATGAAATATACAAAATACTCCCGCTACGTCGCCGACCTTGCCGACGAAATGTCGCTCGAGGACCTGCTGAACTCTCTCTCTGACTACATGCTGGAATCCGGCTTCCAGAGCCAATACATGTATTTCCAGCAGATGGACGAACATAATCTGGAGACACTGCGGCAGGCTATTCAGCAGGCGCTCGAAGCCGGCGACTTCATGAGCGACGAGCTGCGCGAGCGCATCGAGCAATTGCAGATGGAGGGTAAGCTCGAGCAGCTCATCCAGCGGCTGATCGACCGCATGCAGCAGGAAGACTTTATCTCCGTCGACCAGCCGCCCGATCCCGCACAGACGTCGAACGCTCCCGGCCAGATGGGCGACGCGCAGCAGCAAGTGAAGTTTGAGATTACGGACAAGAGCCTGGACTTCCTCGGCTTCAAGACCCTGCGCGACCTGCTAGGCTCGCTCGGCCGATCCAGCTTCGGACGCCATGACACGCGCGACCTGGCCACAGGGATCGAATCCAGTGGCGCGTCCAAGCAATATGAATTTGGCGATACGTTGAATCTGGATATCACGGAGACCTTGTCGTCGGCCATTCAGCGCGAAGGGCTGCATCTGCCGCTCGACATCGAATATTCCGACCTGCGCGTCCACCAGTGCGAGTACCAGTCGTCCTGTGCAACCGTGGTCATGCTGGATTGCTCGCATAGCATGATCCTCTACGGCGAAGATCGTTTCACACCGGCGAAGAAAGTGGCCATGGCGCTGTCGCATCTGATCCGCACGCAGTATCCGGGAGACTCCCTATCCCTGGTCCTCTTCCATGACTCCGCGGAAGAGATGCCGCTCTCGCAACTCGCGCGGGTGAAGGTCGGGCCGTATTACACCAACACCCGCGAAGGTCTGCGCCTGGCGCAGCGCATCCTGCAGCGACAGAAGAAGGACATGAAGCAGATCGTCATGATCACTGACGGCAAACCTTCCGCCCTCACCCTGGAAGACGGCCGTATCTACAAGAATGCCTTCGGGCTCGATCCTCTGGTCGTAAGCCAGACGCTCGAAGAAGTATCCCGCTGCAAGCGCGCCGGCATCATGATCAATACTTTCATGCTGGCTTCCGATTTCGGGCTGGTGCAGTTCGTCCAGAAAGTCACGGCCATGTGCCGCGGCAAAGCCTATTTCACCACGCCGCAAAATCTGGGCCAGTATCTGCTCATGGACTACATGTCGCGGAAGATGAAGACCATCCACTGATGAAAAATTGGTAATCGGGTAATTTTGGTAACTGAGTAATTGGAAAACTAAACTTCCCGGGTCTTGAAAATTACCCAAGTACCAAATTACACAATTACTAAATCCGATCTACTTCCCTGTTCCTGTTCCCCTGATCCTGGGCATGCGGCCGGGGCTTGAGAAAACCAAATCCTGCAGCTCGGCTTCCGAGATGCTGACTTTGTCGGGATGAGCATGGCGTTCAAGGCGCACGATCTCGCGCAGCATGTGGGCCCGCGCGTCGCGGGACGTAGCCTCGGTGGTCCTTTCCACACCGAGCATGAACTGCGTGAGCATGCCGATTTGCGGCATCTGTGTGGGCAGCGTGGGGGCGGCGCCGCTCGCCAGAATGTCATGCACCGCCTGGATCACCCGCGCGTCCGCGGGCAGCGAAGCATGTTCGGCCTGAACGAAATAGGTCGTAACCTGGTCTAGCAGGCCCAGGCTGTGAGGCACAGTGCCGTCGCCGGACAAGGTCTGGGTGTAGCCGCCCCAGTTCTTGAGCTTCTTCCAGTCAGCGATGCCATCCGGCGTTTTGAAGCCGAAGCCTGCGATGTAAGCCATTTTTGCGGCGGGAAGGGGGCTGGCGGCGCTGATCTCTTTTTGAAAAGCCTTGGCATTGTCAAAGCGCGAGGGCGGCGGGTTCAAGTCACCGTAAGCCGCAGGCTCCATCAATCGGGCCGCGTCCGCTGACTTTGCCGGGAACGGCAGCATTTGATACGTGCTCACGAACGTTTTGGCGAACTGCAGCAGCTCCGGCATGAAGTGTTGCGAGTCCAGCAGCGCCACCATCTGCATGACTTCGTTGAGCCCGTTGTACAAAACCGGAATGGCAAAGGACCCGAAATTCGGAGTGCCCAGCATGATAAAGCGCTGGACCCGGCCTGCCTGATTGGGGAACTGCTGCAGATAAGAGCGGGCCACCAACCCGCCCAGAGAATGGCCGACGATCGAGAAACTCGTTCCCGGGGCGAGCGCGGAATCGATCTGTTCTTTCAGTTGCCGCGCAACCTCGCGGATATCCAGCCGCCAGTCGTAAGGAAATGCGATCACGTTCCAGCGTTGCAGCAGCGCAAGCTGCAATTCTCCGTAATACTTTTTGAGTGGCGTGGGGGCCTGGATGGCGTTGATGCTGTTGCCTGCAATGTCAAGCTGGAGCTGGTCAAAGTCGCCGCGAATGATGTTCCACGGGCTGATCCAGATGTGTTCGTCGTTCTCGTAGAGCTCGCTACCCAGGATGCCGGGCAGAATCACCACCGCTCCCGAGGGCGTGGTGGCCATCCCGTGGGCCAGCGCCTGCATGCGTTCGAACAGCGTGTCTCCAAAATGCACACGCAGGATACGCTCGGCATCGCCGCCAGCGGTTCGTATGATGTTGGCGAACTGTCGGGGCGCGGCCTTCTGCACTTGGGCTAGATATTCGCGTTCGTTGATCAAGTTAGTCCTCCTGCAAACTACTCGGTCACTCAGCGACATCTATGCCAGGATTGGCCGGGCGCATATTATATGCCTCGTTACCCTGCCAACTATCCAGGAGCGCCTAGTTAGTAAAACCCAAAAATGCTAATAGTGTTCCGAATCGGAGCGCAATCTGCCCAGTTACAATATGGGACGCGAACCGAAAGGAGCACGGAACACCCGCATGTCTTCCTTATCTATTACGCCTGACGAAGCTAGGTTTCTGTTGAACCTTACCTTGCCGACACTGGATCGCGAGCACGGTATCACCCGCCAAGTCATCCAAGCCATCCCGCTCGACAGAGGGGACTATCGGCCAGACGCCATCTCCAAAACGGCTCTGGAACTCGCCTGGCACATAGTGGCCGCGGAAAAGCGCTTTTTTGCCGCGGTCTGCGCCGGAGTTTTTGATTTCACTCCAATTCACCGTCCCGAGCCGGTGCACAACTCGGCCGACATTGCCGCGTGGTTCGATGAGACCTTTGCCGCGAGCATGGATCAGATCAAGCGACTCAGCGATGAGCAACTGACCAAGATCATCGACTTTCGCGGGTTCTTCCAGCTTCCCGCAGTTTCTTACATCCAATTCGCGCTGAATCACACGGTCCATCATCGCGGGCAGCTGTCTATGTACCTGCGTCCGATGGGCGCCAAGGTGCCGTCGATTTATGGCGAGAGTTACGACGCAGCGCAGGCGCGTTTGGTCAAGGAAGGCAAAGCAAGCTAGGCTGCTCAAAATTGAGGAGGGGAAACAATGAAGTCTCGCATCGGACGGCTCGTCGTGTTAGTCACGCTGTTAGCTGCAGCATCTGCCGCTCTCGCACAAGGCGTGACGATGACCTGGACGGTGGACGGAGTGCCACGCACGGCGCTAGTCTTCGCGCCGCAGCCGGCAGTCGGGGTGGCGGCTCACAAGTTGCCGCTGGTCTTTGCCTTTCACGGCCATGGAGGCACCAGCCAGACCGCGGCAGTAGGCATGCACCTTCAGACTGTCTGGCCTGAAGCAATCATTGTGTACCCGCAAGGGTTGAAAAGCCCCAGTCGAATTGATCCCAACGGAAATCAATACGGCTGGCAGATGCAACGCGGTCAGGCCGGACTCCATGACCGCGACTTGAAGTTCTTTGATGCCATGCTGGCCGGCCTGCGGCAGCAATTCCCTATTGATGACTCGCGCATCTATTCGACCGGATTTTCCAATGGAGCGATATTCAGCTACCTGCTGTGGGCCGAGCGCGGCAAAGTGCTCGCGGCCGTCGGGGTCTGCAACGGACTTTTGGCGGCCGGGGAACACTTGACCGTGCCTCGCCCGGTGGTAGTTATCGGCGGGGAGAGCGATCCTCTCGTTCCTCTTGCATCGCTGCAGCAAGGCATTGAGGTCGATCGCCAGATCAACGGCGCTGCGGCGTCAGGGCAGCCCTGTGGTCCTATGTGCACGCTTTATCCTTCTTCCACGCAAACACCGGTGGTCACGCGCATCCATCCGGGCGGGCACTTCTATCCACCCTGGGCCTCCCCCGCGATCGTGGAGTTCTTTAAGCTCCACCGACAGTTGTGAAGTCTGCCGTAGCCGGTTGGGGCAATGGGTCATTTTGATTTCTGTGGCGCTGCGGCGGCACGCTCTTTGGCTTGCTGAACGAAGGCCTGGAAGCGGGGATCGCCGTGGAGAGATGTGAAATCAGGATCCTTCGCGAGATTGATATAGTACTCGCGGGATAATCCATGGTCGATCGCCTGGTTCAGGAGGTCAACCGCCTGCAAAAGCAGGCCTTGGCGCGCCTTAATGCAAGCGAGGTTGTAAAGGGACATAGCGGTGTCCGGGTGATTCGATCCGAGCGCTCGACGACGGATGTCGAGAGTTGTTCGTTCCAATTTTTCGGCTTCCGCGAACTTGCCTTGCTCTTGAAAGCTGCCGGCGAGGTTATCCATGGTCTTCAGAGTAAGCGGATGTTCTAAACCAAGAACGCGACGTTGAATGTCGAGAGTTTCACGTTGCAACTTCTCGGCTTCCGCATAACGCCTCTCCATGGCCAGTGTCCAGGCCAAATAGTTCATGGAGGCCGTGGTATCAGGATGTTCACTCCCGAGAATACGTTTCTGGGCTTCCAGCGCCGACCGCTGCAGGGGCTCAGCTTCCGCATAGCGGTGCAGGGCCACAAGGGTCAAGGACAGATTGACAGCAGACTTTAGAGTCAGTGGATGTTCCGGACCGAGTACCTTCAGGCGAAGGTCGAGGGTTTCCCGTTGAATCTTCTCGGCTTGATCATGATGGCCTTCAGCTCCCAGTGTCCAGGCGAGCGCATTCAAGGTCAGCAATGTCTCGGGATGTTCTGGTCCCAGAATCCGGCGGCGAGCTGCAACGACTTGTCTTTGCAACTCCTCGGCCTCTTCGAGCTTGCCCTCGCCGTCCAATGCCGCCGATAGACCGTGGATAGAAGCGAGGGTGTCTGGGTGCTCCGGCCCCAGAACACGGCGGCGAACCTCTACAGTTTGCCGATACAAGGTTTCGGCTTCGGCTCTGCGGCCTAGAAAGACGAGAGTATCTGCCAAGTGTGCCGTGGATCGCATCGTTTCCGGATCCTCAGATCCGAAAATACGCTTGCAGAGCTCAAGGGTCTCTCGTTGCAGGTTTTCCGCGTCAGCGAATCGGCCTTCACGGCTCAGTATCCAAGCCAGGCTGTCCTGGGACCGCACGGTTTGAGGCGACATCGGTCCCAAAATGCGGCGCCAAGTATCAGCGGAACGCCGGAGTAACGATTCGGCGCGGGGGTAAAGTCCGAGATCCCTGTACACATTTCCCATCACGTCCATCATCTGGGCTTGCAGTTCAGGGTCCTTGGCAAGTCCGGTGTCAATATCCTTAGAGGCCTTGTCCAGGATTTCCCGTGCTGTGACGCTGTTGCCGCGCGCTTCGCTCGGATCGGAGACCTTGAACATTCCGCTCATGAAATCGGTGACACGATCGGCGCGGTCGCGCTCTCGCGTGATGCGTCGTAACTGTATCGCTTGGGCACCCGCAAAGCCGACCAGCAGCAACATCAGGCCCGCTGCTACGGAAACGCCGACGCGATGCCGGCGAACGTATTTCCGCAGGCGATAGGCACCGCCGGCGCGACGTGCCGTGACCGGTTCATGTCGCAGATAGCGGCCCACATCCGCCGCCAAGTCCGAAGGCGTTCCATATCTTCGGTTGCGGTCTTTTTCCAGTGCCTTCATGGTGACCCAGTCGAGATCGCCTTGAAGCACGTTCACCAGTTGCCGCGGCTCGGTACCACGCATTGCAGCGCTGGAAGATGACTCCTTCTCATGCCCAACTTTGGTGCTGGGACGCGGAGGATCCTCCTCGCGCAATTGCCGCAGTACTTGGTGCAACGGCTGTTTCTTCGCGTCAAAGGGTAGAAATCCGGTCAGCAAGACATAGAGCACAACGCCCAGCGAGTAAACATCGGTGCGCGTGTCCACGTCTCGCGCTGCGGGATCCGCTTGCTCCGGGCTCATGTAGCCCGGCGTTCCAACAAAGGCCCCTGCCTGGGTAAAGAGGCTCTTCTCTCCCATCTCCGGTGCGGCCGCCTTGGCCAGACCGAAGTCGATGATGCGCGGCATCGGCTTGCCGTCGACTTCCACGATCAGAATGTTTGCCGGCTTGAGGTCGCGATGGATGATGGCCTTCTGGTGTGCATGCTGCACCGCCTCGCACACTCGCATGAAGAGCTCAAGCCGCTCGCGAATCTTTAACTTCTTCTCGTCGCAGTAATCGGTGATAGGCAAACCAGGAACGTACTCCATCACCAAGTAGGGCTGTCCCGCCGGTGTCGAGCCGGCTTCAAACACCTTGGCGATGGCCGGATGGTCCATCATCGCCAGAGATTGCCGCTCCGCTTGGAAGCGTTGCAGAAGAGACTCGCTGGGCATCCCGGTCCGGATCAGCTTCAGCGCAACCTGCCGTCGCACGGGTTCGGTCTGCTCGGCGAGCCAGACCTGGCCCATGCCGCCTTCGCCAATTTTCTTGACGAGTCGATAGGACCCGATCAGCTGAGCGCTCCGCGCATCGTCAACGAGCCGCTCCCGCCAAGGGTGCGCCGAGAGATCATTTGTTTTGTCGTGGGCTGACAGCAGCGATGCCACCTCGCGGCGCAACTCCTGGTCCTGACCACAGGCTTCGTCGAGAAACGCGCTGCGCTGGCCGGCATCGTGGTCCAAAGCGGCTGCGAACAGTTCCTTAATCTTTTCCCATCGTTCCTCTCGTTCCATCGTCCTTCCCCCTTCGCATTTCGCGGGACAACCACGCTTTGGCCATGCTCCAGTCGCGCCCCACGGTGGCCGGAGAAATCCCCAGCAGCGCAGCTGTTTCCTCCAACGTAAGCCCTCCGAAGAATCGCAGTTCGACGATCCGGGCCTGCTGCGCGTCCAGTTTTGCCAAGTCAGTCAAAGCGTCGTCGAGCGCGACGACGTCGGCAGCCTGGCGTTGTGGCTGTTCCTGCTCCTCGTTGAGTTCCACCTTGCATTCTGGACCCCGTTTGGCCGCACGATGGCTCCGGGCATAGTCCACAAGGATTTGTCGCATCAGTCTCGCCGCAATCGCGATGAAGTGTTCCCGATTCTGCGTCTGAAATGGTCCCTGCTGCGTGAGTCGCAAGTAGGCTTCGTGTACCAAGGCAGTAGTCTGCAGAGTATGACCACTGCGCTCGCCGCGGAGGTAGTGGTGGGCCAGATCGTGCAGCTCGTTGTAGATCAGGGGCACTAAGGCGTCGAGGGCATCCTGATCCCCCGCTCTCCACCGGCCTAGCAATTCGCTAACGGATTGGTGCGGTAGTTGAGGCAACTCCCTTTTCACTCAACCGGCTAGATGGGAAACGATAGCCTCCCAACTGCCCTAAGTCAATTGCTCCTTCAAGCTAGTGATCAATCGGGCCAGCCTGTTTCTTTTTAACTCAGTGAAGTTTTTGAGTGAATTCGCTGAGCTTTTCCGCCTTTACCAGTAGAGGCAAAACCGGCACGTATAGGCAGCGTGGGGACACCCCGCAGCTGAATTCATACCGATCACCCAAGGAGGTCGAAGTGAACACCAGCAGAGCATTGCCATCGATCAACAGGCCGTAACTCGCGCGCCTTGCGTGGTTGCGGGACTTGCGCGCGAGGAACAAGCCGGCAAGCCGGATGTAGCCCCGTATTTCTCGTGGCCAAAACGGTGGCAGGGGAGCGCGGCTCAACTATGGGGTTCGTACCTCAAGTCACTACTGAGATTTTCAAGGAGAAGAACATGCTAGCAAGCCAGAAAAAATTGTTACAGGGCGCCGTTCTCGTAATGTTCCTCATCGTTGGATCGATAGCTCTCGCGCAGAAAGACCCAGGTGTCCGCCCGGGACCAATGGGCGCGGGCAAACCGCTGGATGGTCTTAAGCCCAACGAGCTATCGATGTTCAATGAAGGCATGCAGCGAGCGATCCAACTGGAAGCCGTCTGTGACAGTTGCAGCGACCTGACCTTAGGATCGTTTATTCAACCATCGCAGGCCAAGTTGGTATTTCAAACCAACTCCGCCGGCTTGGGGACGCGCTTCAATGGCGACCAATGCCTTGGATGTCACAACCAGCCGGCGCTTGGCGGCTCCGGCGGCTTCCTGGTACCCAACCCGCAGGATCCCCCGGCAAAACAGCGGCCGCCGGAAAACCCAATGTTCGAACTATTCCCCCACCGCAAGGGCGCAACGAATAAGGTCCCGTCTTTTATCACTCAGTTCGGGCCCATTCGTGAAGTCCGCTTTGTGAAAAAGCCTGATGGCGCCCCCGACGGCGGCGTGCATCAGCTCTTCACCGTGGTCGGTCGCTCGGACATTTTCCCTGCGGGCCAACTGAACACCTGCACCGCTGAGTTCCTTCCCTCCACTGACTTTGATGGCGAACTTAAAAAGGGCAACCTGCGCTTCCGCATTCCCACACCACTCTTCGGTCTGGGCATGCTGGATGGCATCCAGGACCGCGAAATCCTGGCGCGTCATAATGCTACGGCCGCGCTTCGCCAAGAGTTTGGCATCCTGGGCGTTCCCAACCGCAGCGGAAACGACGGCACCATTACGCGCTTCGGCTGGAAAGCGCAGAACAAGTCGATCACCATATTTGCCGGTGAGGCTTACAACGCCGAGATGGGCATCACCACCGAGCTGTTTCCTCAGGCGGTGGACGAAACTCCGGAATGCACATTCGATAAGAGCGAGCCAAATGACATCGTCCGCATGGACGCCGATGATTCCATCAACCAGGGCTTCAACAACCCGCTGCATGAAGTCCCTGACTGGCTGATGTTCGGCCTGTTCATGCGCTTCCTGGACGCGCCCAAACCCGCGCCGATGTCGGCCAGCGCGCTGCACGGACAGCAGTTGTTCGGCACCGGGCCGGACAACCCAGGCGTTGGCTGCGTTCTCTGCCACACCGCCACCATGGTCACTCCACCCAAGAGCGAAACTGAAGCTCTACAGAACCTGACCGTCCACCCATTCTCCGATCTGCTGATCCACCACATGGGCAAGGGCCTGGCGGACGATATCACCCAGGGCGCCGCCACCGGCGACATGTTCCGCACCGCGCCGCTGTGGGGCGTGGGTCAGCGCATCTTTTTCCTCCACGACGGCCGCACCAATGACCTGCTGCAGGCCATCCAAGCCCATCAGTCGGCGGCGCAAGACTGCGACGGTGATGATCATGCAGCGCCCTGCTACGGCCCTTCCGAAGCCAACGCCGTAATCAAGAGCTTCAACCATCTCCCTGCTTCCGACAAGCAGGCCATCCTGGACTTTCTCCGCTCGCTGTGAAGTTGTATTTCAGGAGAATGCCCCGGCCGCGCGGGCCGGGGTTTTTTGCATGATGCCGCCGGTTTGCCCGCGCTCGGAATCCCAGCCACCCTCGCCGAGCGCGTGGCACAACCGGGGTTACAACGTCTGCAGGAAGGCCACCAGATCCGATTTCTGTTGCTCTGTCAGATGCAAGTTGAAGCGTTGATCGTAAAAGTTCACGACGTCGCCCAGCGTGGCCGCCGAACCGTTGTGAAAATACGGAGCACGGGCTGCCAGCCCACGCAGGATGGGTCCTTTGGTCTTGCCGATATCGGCACACTTGCCGGTAGACAAGGCGCGTCCTGGGTCCGTCGTTTGAATGCTCGACCCCTTGTTGATGGGCGTGACGGCTCCGGCAGCGCAGTGGAACGTGTACACCGGCAGCCCGGTGATATCGAGTGCGGGCACAGCGGGATAATCCGTAACCCCGATGTTGATTGCCAGCGGCACTGAGTGGTTACCGACATTCGGCGTGTTGTGGCACGTAGTGCAGGTCCCGTTAAACGACGCCGGCACGCCGGGAAGATCGTTCAAACCGGTAACGCCCGAGATCGGAATCTGTAGAGTGTTGAACAAGGTCTCGCCTCGGGCTACGGAAGCGCGGTAAGCATTTCTGCCGTGATCATCGTGGTCATCATCGTCGTCATTCAGCTTCGCCCACTTGTCGTAGAGGGTGAAAGCAACGGGGGTGAAATCAACTCCCGGAGGATTCCCGCCCAGCGGATCATTGATGCCAACGAAGAAGGGCTGCGTCGACAACGCTACCGGCCCGCCTTTGGCTCCGCGCGCATGCAGGTTCCCGGCATCATTGTCGAAGGTCTGCGCGGTAAAGTTCTGAAGCTCGAAGTTCACGATCTCTGCCAACTGCGCGTCGGTCGGACGCTGGGCCGCCTGTGCATGCCCCAGGGTGGCGCCGGCCGCCTGATCGGTCAGGTCGAACTGGAGCGTCTGTCCTTTGAAGGATTCCCGGCCGTCCCACATGACAGTGGTAAGGAAGGCCAGGTTGGTCGAAGGCAACGGACGCCGGAACAGCGCCAGTCCTGCCGGTGTGGTTTCAGGACAGTTGTGGGGATCGTCGATGCCGGTCACGGCAAACTCGGCATTGCCCGGGACGCCGATCGAAACCCGAATCAACCCTTTGCTCAGAAGCATGCTATAGGCGTTACGACGCGCCTTGAGTGTGTGGACATCGGCGCTCGGACAGTCCGCGCCGTCATTCGTGCGAAAGATTGGATCCAGGCCTTGGCTGGCCCGAAAGCGGTCCTGGATGTGCGCCGGTGTCACCGTCCACGCGTCACTGGCTTGATGACAGGTTCCGCAACTCCGCCCATTGGTCCCCAAACTCTGGAAGAACGCATTGGAACTCGAGGGTTCGCCGCCGTGGTTGGAGGTGCGGATGAACCCGGTCGAGTCAAAGAAAGGAATCAGGATTTCGAGATGACTCTGGGCAAGGCCCACGGTTACCCCAAGTGTGGCCACGAGAATGACGGTTGCGGCCATCAACTTTGATCTTGCTGATAGCGACTGGACACGGATGCGTTTCATACTTTCTTCTCCTTGTTCTCTTCTCGGCGAATGCGCGGAGATCCCGGACACGATTTTCTCGCTGCGACACTCGTTCTCGTATCAACTACGCAATAAAACCTGAAGCTTACTTCGCTGTTTAGCTTCACAATGCACGGCGTTTCGCCGGATGGCTCGTCCGCAATTGAGACTTCATCGGCGCTTCTGCCTGCAGCCGCGCGAGTGTTTCTTCACTTGAGTGAATAGCCTGTGCCAGAGATTTCTGGAGTTTGTCCAGTTCCCGCTGGCAAACCATGAGCGCCTCGGCCTCACCAGCTTCGTTGCCCGTGCGCAACAGGCTCTGGAATGCCGCTTCCATCTGCTCCCTCTTGACGTTGATTTGGGCGCGGTATTCGGCGAGGACCGCCTGCTGTTCGTCAATCCGCTGGTTCACTTGCGCCGCGTGGGCCGAAACTGGTTCGATTGCCGCCTCGGCTTCCCGGGTCGCGGCTGTCTTGGCCTTGTTTTTTGCATCCGTGCTGCGCAAAGGTTCAGTCCGGTCGGAATCAAAGTGATCGGGAGCAATTTCAAACTGAGCGAAAGCTCGTGCACTGAAGAGCAAACACACAAACAGCACCAGCCGCAGGAAGTTGAAGGTTTTCCTTGCAAACATCTGTCTTCTCCTTGCCATCACCCACTCGGCCAGTTTCTGGTGATTCGTAGGGATAAGACAGAATTCCCGAAAACATTTCAGGCAATTCAGAGATGCGTTGATTGGTTCTTGCTGGGCAGGCTATGGACCGCGGAGCTTGTACTTCCGGTCATGCCCCTTGCCTAAAAGTCATGATCCTTGCTGAAAAAGATGTTGAGTGAGCAGGCCGTTCACCTGCGGCCTTCAAGGTTGACCCACTCCCCGGACTGAATGAAGCTGGCCCAGTAGAACGGATGCCGGCGATCCTTGCGCTTCAGCATGGCGAGTTCGGCCTGGCGCAGCGCCTCGCCCCGTCCCAGCCCTTGCTTTAACCCTTTGTAGTATGCAGTCATCATTTCTTGTGTCACCCGGTCGCTGACCGGCCACAAGCTCATCACCAAGCTCTCCGTGCCGGCCAGAAAGAACGCACGCCGCAGCCCGTAGACACCTTCCCCGTTCTTCACTTCTCCTACTCCGGTTTCGCAGGCTGAGAGGGTCACCAGCTTGGTGCCCCACAGGTTCAGATTGGATGCTTCCAGGGCCGTCAGGATCCCTTTGCGGCCGCTGCCGCCCTGGTTCAGATTGGCCCCGGCTAGAGCCAGACCCGAACGCAGCAATGGCTCTTCGATTTTGAATGCGTGGAGCTGGCCGCTCGTTGTGGCCGGACCCCTTGTGTTCTGCGTTGTTTCCGCATTCGCATCCTGGAGAAAGAACCCATGCGTAGCGATGTGCAGAATCCGAGGCGCCACCAACTGTTGCAAAGCCCCCTTCGTCGCCTGCGTCCCCGTGAGCACTTGGGCTTCTGGAAAAAGCGACTGAATGACGCGGGCTTCCTGAGCCGTGCCGCTCAGGGGTGCGAAGTAGACGCCCGAGAGGTCTTCCGCTGCTATGATGCTCCTCCGTCTTTCCGCGACCGATGCCGGCTTCAAGCGAGCCTGCGCCACGCCGCCCATCTGCGTGGTCTCCGGCTCTCCGAAGAGCGGATCTGCTACCACCACTGGCTTGCTCTTGCTCTCCCGGCTCACCCGCATACGCAGCAAGTCCCGCCCGGTTGTCAGATACGTGATGGAATAGCGCTCCACCAGGAAGCGTCCTTGCTCGTCAACCAGCGCCTCAAACGGGATCAGGTTCAGCTCGCCATCCGGGGAGACCAGCAGATGCCTGGCATCGCCGGCCAGCGCACGCACCGGTTGCATGATCTGGACGTCGACCGCCCGCGCCAGCTGTCGCACATCTT
>DATFQZ010000231.1:0-15869 GCA_035263765.1 Candidatus Angelobacter sp.
CTGAAGTGCCTTCGCAGAGGGTAGGGACCCCTCGCTCCGCTCGCGATTTCAGAGAGCTACTGAACTTTCTGTAACCGCTCAATCAGTTTCTGCGCCAGATTGTCTTCGGATTCCGACCACAGCACGCGGCCGCTGATGCCGCAATTCTTTTCGACCGCTGTGGTGAAGGTCACCAGCTTATGCACGTTGGCCTTCACGCGCCGCTCCACCGATTCCGTGAACTCGATGGCCTCATAGAGAAACGGAGTGTCGAGCCCAAAATCAACCTGCACATGGCCGTTCTGCTGGTAGGTGGCGTCTTCGAACTTGGCGCCGAAGGCGGTGAACTTCACGGCTTGCGGCAGCAGTTCCCACGTGGCATCGAGGTCGCCCTCCTGGACGGGCACCCAGAGGTCCCACATGGCCTCGAGTTCATAAGCGTTGTCTTCATGGAGAAACTCGCCCGCCAGGGCCAGCACGCGTTCGGGATCGGCGCGATAGTCGAAGGTCTGCTGAAAGACGATAGGCTGGTCCCAGGCGATGCTGTGCACGGCCAGATGGCCAAGTCCGCTCTTCTGCGTCGAAAACGGAAATTCCTTCAGCACGGACAGCAATCGCGGCAGCATTTCCTGCTCGCGAAAGCTGGGGAACCAGACACTCAGATAAAGGCGGTCGGCCATAAATCCAAAGACGCTATTGTAATCTTCAGATGCGGTTTGCGCTCTCGAGGGGGCAAGGAATGTTTCAAGGAGCCGGATGGCAGACGTTACGTCTCCCGGCCGCAGCCGCCAATTACGGCTTCAGCCGCTGCAAGAATTTGCTGGCCCCCAACCGAAGCCTAAAAGTCTGCTCCCCCTTATGCTGGCTGGCCGCAGCAACTCAGGGAGAACCTCCACCCTCACGCTGCCGCCCCAAGCTGCGGTGTGACCTTGTGGTCGTCGGGAATGTTCGACGGTTTGTACGGCGACGAAAGCTGCGCGTTCATCCTGGCAATCACACTCGAGTGAATGGTGGATCCCGGCGCAATAAAACGCCGGCTGCCCAGCGGCCAGTGCCACTTGTAACACTCTTCGGTTGCGTTCCAGTAGCGCTTCGGCCAAAACTCCAGCAGCCACCAGAATCCGCGCAGCGATCGGTGTATCACGCCGGCCGGGTCGGGCTTGGAAAACGCAGGGTCCGTGACGCCGAGGACACGGTCCTGCTTCGCCGCATCCAGGCACAAGCCGGCGGCTCCCGCCTCGTGCAGCATCCATTTCAGAGCGATCTTTGCAAGGCCGCTCTGGGCCTCCTTGTAGCCGCCCCCGACGTCAGAATGCACGCCGGCAAACCATATCTGCTGCACGTCCTGCCCGGCGCTGGGATTGCCCCACAAGTTCTGCCGGAACATGCACCGGCGTTCGTCGATGGAAACCGCGTGGCGGATTATGGTGACGTCAGGATTCATCGCGGTGTAGGGCAGTTTTACCGGGTTGTGGATCCAGCCGACGGAACTCACCGTGTCCCAGAGCCCAAGAAAGCGCGGCTTGCAGGGACGCGAAAAAGTAGCCCTGAACTGGGCGGCCAGAGCGAATATCTTTTTATTCTGGGCGCTAAACAAGCGCGTGATGTAGGGAACCAGGACCTCGTTGCCCGGCCGCAGCAGGCCGTACATATGAAGCATGGCGGCAAGAGCGCGCGCCGTATAGGCGCCGCGACTGAACCCGAAGATGTAAATGTTGTCGCCGGGCTGGTAGGTCGCCATCAGATAGGAGTAGGCGTCGCCGATGTTCGCAGTCAACCCGGCGCCAAAGGCCAGGCCTTTCGCTCGGGTCCACCATTGAGCCAGTTTGCTCCACGCGCCCGGCGCTCCCATAGTCCCGAGTCCGGGATGATAGTAGGCCACTTGCGTCTGCGGGTCCTGGACCAGGACACTGTAGAGCTTGATTACGTTAGAGTTTTGGTCACCAAACTCATTGCCGGTCCCATCCAGACAAAGCACGATGTTCTTGGGCATACAAGCCTCCTCGCTGGCGCGCACTACCATACCATGTCTATTTAAGAGAGTGACGCGGCCGTCACGAACGTTTCTGCAAAATGAAACAAAAAGGCGGGCCGTTGAAGGCCCGCCTTTTCTTAAAATATCGCTCGGTCAAGCTGCTTTTCCGGCAGCAATCTTGTGAACGGTTGACTGCTCCACGTCGAAGGTCTGCACTTTGGGCGACCCTTCGATGGAACCGCGGATGATCTCGTTTACTTTGGGATACGTCTCCCGGTTGTATTTCTCTGCATCGTCTTTGGTGTTCCAGAAGCTCATCGCCAGTACGCGGTCAGGGTGCTGGTCAGAAACCAAGATTACTTCGTCCACGAAACCCGTCTGGCTCCTGAGAAGAGCCAGGACTTTGTCGTTGATAGTGCGGGAAAGCTCCCTAGCTTTTCCGGCTTTTGCGGTGATTTCGACAACACGCGTAAACATAGAGGTACTCCTTTCGTTTGGGGGGGGTGAAAGACGTACCGTCACTACGGGCGGCAGGAAAGACTTGCAAGTCACCTTGAAGTTTACGCCCGCGGAAGCGGCCTGCGCAATCGGTAGCCGGAGATGAACGCAGATCAGGAGCTTAGCCGCGAATCAACGCCAATGAACACGAATCAAAGACAAGCGCCAGGAGTATCCTGCAGATTCGCGATCTCTCGCGTTCATTCGCGGCTCCTGTTTTCGCTTTGGTCAGCCGACTAATTCTTTGCTGCTGGTGAAGGTTCCAGGCGCTCGTGAAATTTGGAAGCCAGCTTCTCAGCGGCTTCCACCAGGTTGTTTTCGCGGGCGGTCTGTTTCATGGCAGATTTGGCTGTCTCGGTGGCGGTGAAGAGCACTCGCTTGTTTCTGGCGTCGAGCACGGTCAATGAGACTTCCGCGGAGGAGAGGTCCTTGCTGCTGTGGGTGGTGCTCTCCAACTTGCCGCTTTCGATGGAAGGACTTGTCGAGCTGGTGATTCGGAGATCGCTTTCGCCGCCGGTGGTTGCGACCTGAATCACCAAGTCGGCTTGATCGGGTTGGTTGACCAGCATGAAGCGGCCCCAGCCATCCAGTGTAGACACGATGACATCGTAGGGGATAACGCTGCCGCGCGAACGCACGACCATCACGTTGTGGGCGTGCATCAGACGCGCCATCGGCGTCTCCACGAGAGGCTTCGTCTGTTCCGGGCAGTGCACGGCCAGCGCATCGGGAATCATCAATTCCTCGGCCGGCGTGATTTCGACGGGAACGTCAATCAGATCGCGATTCCCCGCATGACCGCGCGTCATGTCCTCCAGGTTCACATCGCTGGCGCCGCCGGACAAGACCGGAACTCCGAGCCATTGCGCCGCCGGGGTCCCGGCCACCGTAAAATTGTCGCTAATCACGAGGTGCACAGGGAGCGGCTTTTCCGGCTCTCCCCATAATGCGATAGTGAAACCGCGAACGGTAACGTTTGCGCCAGGGGGCAAGAAGAAGCCCTGAAATCCGCCCGCGCTCTCCGGTTGCAACTGCTTGCTCCCCATGAAATCGACCAGAACAAGCCGATTCGGCGATACCGCCGTAAGGACTTCCGCGGTGTCAATGGAATGCATGGGCAGAGCTACGGGTTGTTCATACAGACTTCTTGGCAGAAGAAACCAGCGTGCATGATCGGCCCGGTTGCGAAGCTTGATATTGAAGAACAGTGTCTTGAGCGGTGGCTTTTGCGGGCGTTCACCGCAGTAGGCGATTTCCAGGGCGGGAGATCCTGCCTCTGAGCTTCCCTGCGCCACCAGAGGCGACCAACAGGCAAGCACCAGGGTCAAAAACAAAACTTGATACCAATTGAGTCGGGTTCTCCCGTGAGTTCTTTGCGTCACCGTGTTCTCCGTTTATGCTCGTACCGAATCAGGCCCGGGATGCGGGCGCGCCGTCCAGCAAGGCCCGGATGGGCTTGGCGTATTCCGCGCTCTCCTTATCGCCTGTTACGAGTTCGACCTGGTTGGGGCCGCTGATTCCGATCTTCAACTGCACAGCGCGGGCAATCTGCTCCTGGTCGAAGATCGCGCCCTGGCTGACTTCCGGCGTGGTGCCGAAGTGACGCAGCAGAGCCACACCCACAGCATCCACGGCCACACGGTCGGTCCCGGCGAGGATGATATTGGCTTCCACCAGCTTGCCCTGGTCGGGGCCGCCGTTCACGAAGGCCTGAACGCCGTCAAGCACGATCAGGTCGGGACGATAGGCAGTATTGATCTCGGCGATCATGCGCCGCTGGTTGGGGGAAGAGTGGAGCTCGCGCATGAAGTTGTAAGAATTTCCGGGAACGGTTTTTGCGGCCAAGCCGACGGAATTCTTCAGCGACAGGGTGAAATGTCCGCCGAAACGGTGGGTCTTGAGGCAACACGTTTGCACGATGGCGCCGGATTTCCGCACCAGGCGGGGCAGAGCGAAGCCCTGCTGCCAGTGGGCCTCCGGCTGCTGGATCAGCTCCCAATCGTCAGCCTTAAGTTCGTCGAAAACCACAACGTTGGCGCCGAGCTCTTTGCCTAAAGTGAAGGCGTTCTTCCTGTCCATCACTTCGCGCGTGTTGCCCATGCCGCTGCGGTCACCGATGGTCAGCGGTCCGGCGCCCATGGTCTTGAGAGCTCGCACGATCGTGGCGAGAGTGTCCTGGTGGGTCGAGCCCGGGGGAGCATCAGCGCTGTTGAAGTTCGGCTTGATATAAATGTCTTTGCCACGGAAGCCGTTGATGCCGACCAGGTCGATAGCGCGGCGAACACCGGCGGCGCGATCGGCGGTCTTCACAAAAGCCACATGCGCAGTCGCCATCGGCCCAACGAATTCCATGGCTCTCAGAACGGAAGGCACTACAAGCGCGGCGCCGCTCAGGGTGGATGCATCCTTCAGAAACTGTCGTCGATCCATGGCTTCTGCCTTTCGTCTACCTTAATTCAATACCCATACCAGCTCTGAATGCAAGATGTCTGATGTGCACTAGGGACCGTGCGGTAAGCGGCAAAGCACATTCACCGCGGAGACACGGAGGCGCGGAGAATCGGTGAATGCTCTTTTTCTGAAATCTCGCACGAAGTGGAGGCTCTTCGCATCTCGTTATCTTTCGAGTACATTGGCGATGACAGAGTAAGTAGATTCGGTGGTTGCGCCTCTGCAGGAAATCGTCAAGGAGCACCTCAGCGGCTAAAGCCGGCATTTTGCCAGCCCTTACCGCAGGCCCAAAGGCCTGCTCCACCCTCTCGAGTTCCAGATTCTCGAATGGATAAAAGGACCCGAAGGAGGACGCGCCCAACCAAAGTTCGTGGCCAACCGGGCGGTCATGTCCGGCTGACTGGTGACTGCTGACTGTTGAGTGCTTTCTTGATTGCTGACCGTGTGATTTCGCGCTATCGTCCTCAGACCAGGAAGCCGAAGAGGTGAATATGGCCAAAATCACCGGTATCGAAGCCATGCGCAAAGAGCAGCTCTTGTCTGAATTGCAGCGCGGGGGAAAGTTTGTCCAGTATCAATATTGCATCTCGATCGTGATCATGACATTCAAGCGTGGTACGGACATCTATTTCGTCCGCGCAGACGAAAATCCGGTCGTGAAAGGCCTGGGCTGGACTCTCTTCACACTGCTGGCGGGCTGGTGGGGCATTCCCTTTGGCCCAATCTTTACGATTCAATCGCTGTGGTACAACCTCAAGGGCGGCCACGATGTAACTGCTGGGGTTCGCAAGGCTCTTGGATTGTCCATGGAACCGGTTTCAACCCAGACTCTCGCAGCCACGGCGGCTGCACCGCCCCCCATCAAGTAAGGCCTTGGTGCGTCCTTGACGAAAACAAATACTGGGTGAAACCGTAAACCAGGGCAAACGAGACGTGGAAACGTCCTGTCTAGTTACTTCGTCCTTTCTAGCACTACGATGGTGCGGTCATCCTGGGCTTCGCGATGTCCGGAAAACAACTCGACAGCAGCCATGGTCTCGCGCAGTGCATCCTGGGCGCGCAGGCAATCTTCTACGCGGCCGAGCCCGAACTCGACGCCGTTTGAATCTTCCGACTCGCTGATGCCATCCGTCAAAACGCACAGGCGGGCCCCCGCAGGGAAGGCGTGGTGAATGAGATGGAAAGTCGCGTCAGCCATCAGGCCCACGGGCAAGTCACCGTCGGAGATCTGCGTGGGCTTGCCGGCGTCAAACACAATGGGCGGCACGTGGCCGCAGTTCACGATTTCCAGGCGGCCGCGGCTCGAGAGCTGCGCGGCCAGCAGCGTGGCATACTTCTGCCCGGCAACGCGCGAGCACAGGAACCGGTTGATGGCGGTGACAGCGTCCACCAATCCCGCGCCGGCGGCTACTTGTGCGTAGAACATCCCGTGGACCACGGACGCGAGCAGAGCAGCGGAGATGCCTTTGCCGGAAACGTCCGCCACGATCACGGTCACGCCCGAAGGCGAGATACAGACGTCAAAAAAATCGCCGCCGACTTCGCGGCAGGGAATGCTGCGCCCGCTGACGCGCGCAAAGTCACAGTGCACTTCAGGTTCCGCGATAAGGCTGCGCTGGATGGAAGAGGCAATCTCCATCTCCTGGCGGTATTGTTTGGCAGCCTGTTCGGCCTCCAGCATTCGCGCATGTTCCAGCACGGACGCGCATTCGCCAGCCAGTGCCCGCAGCACATCATGGCTCACGCCGGAAAGATTGTGGGAAACGGAGCGGCTGTCGAGGTAGAGAACGCCGTCCACTTGGGTTGAGGCGGCTGCCGCGCCGCGCACGCGCAAGGGAATCGCGATCACGGTCCGCAGCTCGTTCATTACGATGCTTTCCCGCACCGCCAAAGTACTTTGCTGCGTGGCATCGCCGGTGATGAACTCCGCCGCCGATGTCATGGCCTCTTGCACCACGGAGCGGGAGACGTTGGCGTCCTGGGCGAGGGAATGGCCTGTGTTATCCAGCCCACAAGCCAGAGACGGACCGCTGCCCGTCTGCTTGAGATACACGAAGCCGCGTTCGGCTTTGGTTAGGCGCAAGGCGTAATCCAGCATGTTGCGCAAGACATCCTCAACCACTACGCCACTGCTTAGACTCCGGGCCGCTTCCAGGAAGAGCTTGAGCTTCTCCATGTCGGAGGCCGCGGTCTCTGAGCCGAACTTGCGCAGCAATACCTGCGTCGCGCTGCTCACCGGGCTGCCTTCCAGAAAAATCAGTTTCAGTCCGGAGACGCCGAGAGTAATTTCGTCGTTGTTCTTGAGATTGGCGCGTTCGATCCGGGTTCCGTTGACAAAAGTTCCGTGCCGGCTCCCGGCATCCACGATGAAGTGTTGGCCGTTCTCTGAAATGAGGCGTGCGTGCAAGCGCGAGACACGAAAGTCGGCGATGGCAGCGTCGCAATCCTCGGCTCGGCCGATCGTGAACGGCGACTTGGACACCACGACTTTCCGCCGGTGGCCGGCGGTCTCAATCAGCAGCGCGATCTCTGGTCGAACTATAGCTACGCTGGTCATGCAGGTGGTTTCCGATCAATTCCACCTTGGGACAGCAGAGGGCGAAAGTCAAGCGACAGGACAGACGAGCCAGTGTAAACGACCCACGATTCCGGAGCGCTGAAATCTCCATTCCCACAAAAGAGGCGGAGCCTGATAACCCGGGATCGCGTGCGGACGGAACTTCGTCCGAGCGAATCAGCACAACGTTTCACTCTTGTAGGCCTCTGCCACATTACATTTGTCACTTTCTTTGCATTAGAAAAACCTAAGTTTCCCCGGCAAACACCGGTAATTACGGTCAATTCCGCTCAGTTCCTCCCAAAGCAAGTACAAAAGTAATAAAGACAGATGTCCTCTACTACATTACTCTTATCGCCAACCGGTCATAAGTTTCAACCACTTATGGCTTCCCTAGCGGTTCTTCCCCACCGTGTAGTTTGATCCCCACATTTTCTGAAATTTGAAGGAGTTCGGTTCATGAGGAAAGTCCTGTTTAAGTCTGCGCTCACGGCTGCGCTTGCAGCCGGCCTTTCGCTCAGTTCGTGGAGCGAAGTCAAAGTCACGCTTACCGCCAGCAAGATGGTGATGGTCAACGGCAGCGAAAAACGCGAACCGGGCGACAAAGCGAAACCAGGCGACGTGATCGAGTATGTGGCCGATTACAAGAACGTTCCCGACGACAAGAGCAAGGGCGCGGTCAGCCACGTCAACGCCAACCTGCCTGTCCCCAGTGGAATGGAATACCTGCCGGGGACCGCTGTTCCCGCCAACGTCATGGCTACCACAGACGGCATTAACTTCGCCCCGGTCCCCTTGAAAAGGAACGTCAAGGGCCCCGACGGAAAGATGAAAGAAGAACTTGTCCCGTACTCGGAATACAAAGCTCTCCGCTGGGACCTGGGAGAGATCGGGCCGGGGGCAACCAAGCAGGTCAAAGCAAGAATGCAAGTCAAGACTCAAGGAAAGTAATGCAAGAAAAGACAAAAAGAAAACTAAGACACGTCCAGGGAGAGGAACAAATGAGGAGACATACAATGCGGAGAGAAGGCCGAACTAGGTCTCTCTTTCTTCTAGCGATCACATTCATGATGGTAGCGGCGTTCTTGACGCCGGCCACAGCACCGGCGCAGACCGCGGCAGGAACTGCGATCGGCAACCAGGCTTCGGCTACTTACACTGACAGTTCGTCGGTTTCCAGGACCGCAACTTCCAACGTGGTCACCACGATCGTGCAACAGGTGGCGAGCTTGACGCTGACCGCCAATGGCGCGAAGACGGCTTCACCGGGTTCACCCGTGTTCTATCCGCACACGTTGACCAACACCGGCAACGGTTCAGACAGCTTCACGCTCACGCTGGCGCCGGCACAGTCCGGTGCTTTCACGCTCACCGGAACCCATATTTACCTGGATGCCAACGGGGACGGCATTCCTGACAACTTCACCGACCTGACAGGCACGCAGGTGACTGTTGCACCTGGCGCCGCTAATGCCTTCAAGTTCGTGATCACAGGCACAGTGCCCCCGGGCGCGACTGCGGGCCAGACTAACAATTTCTCCGTGACCGCAACTTCGGTTTTCGACAACACCAAGGCCGCATCCGACACCGACACCACGACGGTGACGAACAACGCCGTGATCAACCTGAACAAAGTCATCAGCTCGAATTCCGGCGCGTCGCCGAGCGGCCCCTACACCGTGACTTTGACCTACACCAACAGCGGCAACAATACCGCCACGACCGTCAACATTGGTGACGCCCTGCCCGCCGGCATGACCTACGTGGCCGGCAGCGGACGTTGGAGCGTAACCGGCGCCACGGTGCTGACCGATGCCACCGGTGACGTTCAGCCGGCCGCGGGATCGCCGCACATTGATTACAGCGTAACGGCCAATACGGTCACCGCCATTATCGACCAGGTGGCCCCGGGAGTTTCCGGCCAGATCACCTTCCAGGTCAACATCGCCAGCGGGCAAGCGCCTGGCATCATCAACAACACAGGGACCATCTCGTACAACGACGGGTCGGGCACCACGGTGAACGGAAGCAGCAACACATTTGCCTTCACTGTCCGCCAAAGCGCCTCTGTGACCATCAGCGATACCGGCGTGGCCGCCAACGATAACGACGGCACGATCAACGGTATCGATACGATCAACTCCGCTGCTCAAGGGGCTACCGTAACCTTTACCGATGTTGTCACCAACACTGGGAACGGTACGGATTCCTTCGACATCACTATTCCCTCGAACACCTTCCCGGCGGGCACAGTTTTCACCTTATATAAGAGTGACGGTGTGACGCCGCTGATTGATACCACCGGCAACGGCGTTCCTGACACCGGACCGCTCGCGGCCGGAGCCAGCTACACCGTTATCGTGAAGGCCGCTTTGCCGGCCGGAGCGATCGGCGGTCCGTTCAACGCGACTGTGACCGCGACCTCCACCGTGGTGGGCGCGATTAACGCCGGCGCCAATGCCAGCATGACCGACCGTCTGGTGGCCATTACCGCCAGCACCGTTGACTTGACCAACAACGCCGCTCTCGGCCAACCCGGCGTCTTGGGCACTGGCCCTGGACCGGAAGCCTCGGCGGTAGTTACCAACTCGACCAATCCCGGCACTTCGACTACGTTCACGTTGTATGTGAACAACACCAGCGGCGCGAGCGTGGCTGATACCTACGATCTGCTGGCTTCGTCCACGACTACCTTCGGTTCCAGCAGCACGCTGCCGGCGGGATGGTCAGTGACCTTCCGTCTCAGCCTCGGGACCGACTGTACGGCCGCGAACCTGGGCTCGGTGGTTAGCAACACCGGCGTGATCAACGGGGGAGCTTCGAAGTTGGTCTGCGCCATCATCAGTGTTCCTAATGGCTACGCTGCCGGAGCGCAGGCAGTGTACTTCCAATCCAAGTCGCCGACCTCCGGCGCCCTGGACCAGATCCATGATCAGGTGACTGTGAACACTATCCACAGCGTCACCCTGACGCCGAACGGCTCCGGACAGATCTTCCCGGGCGGCTCGGTGGTCTACACCCACTCCTTAACCAACAACGGTAACGTGAGCGAAGCAATCACGTTCACGAATCCGATTACTTCCGACAACCAGGCGGGATGGAGTTCCGTGCTGTATCAGGACACCAACAGCAACGGGGTGCTCGATGCCGCTGACCAGGCAGTCTCAACGGCCACCACGTTCACACTGAACGCGGGGCAAAGCGTCACCATGTTCGTGAAGGTGACAGCACCCTCGGGGGCCGCGGTGGGCGCCATTGACACCACCACGGCACGCGCCGGGTACAACGCAACCTTCGCCACCGCGCAGGACCAGACAACGGTCATTGCCGGCGAGCTGCGGCTGGTCAAACAACAAGCTCTGGATGCGGGATGCACCGGCGTTGGCGGTGCGTTCACGCAGAGCAACATCACCGCGGGAGCCGTTCCCGGCGCCTGCGTGATCTACCAAATCACCGCGACCAATGCTGGTACGAACAACATCACCAGCGTTGTGGTGAGTGATGCAACCCCGGCCTTCACGGTGTATCGCAACGTTCCACCCGCGAGCACCACGGTCGGGACAATCAGTGCACCTGCTAACGGAACCGCTGGAACCATCAGCGCGACGGTGGGCACTCTGACTCCTGGACAGTCAGCAGTGGTCATCTTCGCGGTGAAGATCCAGTAACTGACGGCCGGGGAGTCTCTTCACGGGGACTCCCTCAGCCGCCAGATGTATTGCGGGTAGGAGGAGCGAGGCTCGCCGAGCCTCTTCCTCGACTCGCGTCCCTGGAGTTAGCAGGTGAAGAAATTGATGTTAAGCATCGTCTGCCTGATGCTGGCGCCCGTGTCTCCGGCGCTGGTATCAGGCAGCGGTGTCCCTGCAGGGACCTCGATTGACAACCAGGCCACGGCCACCTTCCAGGGATCTGCGGGCGCGACCACAGCCAGCTCCAACGTGGTCCACGTCATCACTTCCTCCGGCGCACCGGCGGTAACCATCACCAAATCGGCTTCCCAGTCCACGGCCAATCCTGGGGACCAAATCACCTACACGCTCAACGTCGCAAACATCGGAGCAGGAGACGCTCTGCCGGTTGCGGTGTCCGTTGACGGAACCGCGACCGTGAAGATCGTTGTGCGTGATGTCATACCCAACAACACCAACTTGCCCGTGCCGGGCGCAATCTCGCCGGCGACCTTCGGCTATCACGTGATCGGAACACCCCAGCAGAACTACGTGACGGCCGCCCCGGGGAACCTCGCCACGGTCGACGCGGTTGCCTTCCTGCTGGATGCCCTGGCAGCCGGTAGCAATGGCAGTTTCAGTTTTAAGGTCACGATCGACAGCAACGCGCTGGGCGTTGTCCGCAACAGCGCTACCGTTTTCTTCAACGACGGGACTACTGATACTTCAGTCCTCTCCAACGAAGTGAATATCACGGTGAACGGGCCGCCGCCCGCGATCTCCTATTTCTTTGACGCTACATTCAGCAAGGCGATCCGGGCCACGCCGATCGGCGCGCCGCTGTGGGTGCAAGTAAACGCCGCAGCTTGCAACGTCGATCCTACGGTGGCGGAGACCAAGCCGGTCACGCTGAAGTCGCAGCTCACCGGCGACACCGAAACCTTCACCGCCACGGAGACTGGGCCGAACACCGGCATCTTCCGCATTCTGCCCGCCGTGCCCACGCGAGATGGCGGTACCAACCCGGTAGTTTCCGGCAACGGGATCATGGAGGTGCTCAGCAATGACCAGGTGGTAGCCAGCATCAGCGGATGCGGCGCCGCCAGCGTAGCCGCGACCATCTTGGTTGATCCCAACGGAGAAGTCTTTGACAGCCGTTCTAATGCGCCGGTGCCGGGCGCACAGGTCTCCCTCATCGACGTGACCGGAGCGGGGAACGGCGGCAATCCCAACGGGCCCGCCACGGTTTTCCAGTTTGACGGCGTGACCCCGGCGCCCAGCACGGTGACCACCGCTGCTAACGGGCGCTTCCAGTTTCCGCAGGTGTTGCCTAGCACATATCGGATCTCGGTGAAGCCGCCGAACAATTATGTGTTCCCCTCGACGGTGGCTCCGGCACAGCTTCCGGCGGGACACAACATCGATCCCGCTGGATCGTACAACGGACCGTTCGTCGTGAGCGTCAGCGGCGGTCCCGCAGTACTGGATATTCCGGTCGATACCTCATCCTCCACTTCAATGTTCATTCAGAAGACCGCGGATCGCGCCGTGGTCGAGTTGGGCGAATTCGTTGACTACACGGTGGAGATCAAAAACCTGCTGGTGACGCCGCTCGGCAATGCGCAGGTGAATGACACGCTGCCGCCCGGATTCTCTTACGTAAAGAAGAGCGCCCGGCTCAACGGAACACCCATCGGCGATCCGGCCGGCGGTAAGGGACCGTACCTGGTATTCAATATCGGTACCTTGGCGCCCTCCGCGGATGTGAAGTTGAGCTATCGCGTGCTGGTTGGCGCGGGCTCGGCGATGGGTACGAACTTGAATCGCGCAGTCGCTGTCAGCGGCCCCAATCAGTCGAACAACGCATCCGCACGCGTGGTCGTGCAGGGGGGCGTGCTGAGCGACAACGGCTTCATCGTCGGCAAAGTCTTTGCCGATTGCAACGGCAACCGGATGCAGGACCCCGGCGAACCCGGCGTCCCCGGCGTGCGCATTTATCTGGATGATGGAACCTTCGCCATCACCGACGAACAGGGCCGCTACAGCATTTACGGAGTTCCCGGACGCACCCACATCTTGAAAGTTGACGCTTACAGTTTGCCCGCCGGATCGCGGCTCGCGCCCATCTCCAACCGCAACGCCGGTGACGGAGGAACACGTTTCGTTGACCTGATGTTCGGCGAGATGCACAAAGCAGATTTCGCTCTGGCCGGTTGTTCCTCGGCTCTGGCGGATGAAATCAAGCTTCGCAGCCAGAAGCTGGGCAGGCAGGAGGAGTTGGCGCGCGCGGTGAAGGCCCAGTTCAGTGTGGAAGCAGTGCAGAAAGATTCCACGCAATTGAAATCGATGGCAGCCAGCGGTTTGGTTGATGCTGCAACTCCGTCCGTTGAGAGCCGGCCCGCAAACCAGGCGCCGCTAGCGACAGATTCCGCGACAAGCCTCGCGACCGGCAAAGACAAGCCTGCGTCCGCGGACTCACCGCTTTCCGGCGGCTTGACGTCCGCGGAGCTGGCCAAACTCGATAAGCAGCTCGACTTTGTGGATCTCAAAGATCACGATGTTATGTCGTTTGCGCAAGCGAACATTCGAGTCAAGGGCCGGATGGACGCCACGTTCAAACTCTTTGTAAACACCAAAGAGATTTCCGCCAAACAAGTGGGTAGCAAGACCAAGGTTGCCGAAAAGCAGCTGGAAGTTTGGGAATTCGTTGGCGTCAATCTCCAGCCGGGCAAGAACTCGGTGCTCGTCATCGAAATCGACCCGTTTGGCAATGAGCGCAACTTCAAAGCGATCGAACTGATCGCGCCTGACCGCCTGGGCAAGCTGAAGCTGGAAATTCCGGGAGGCATGCACGCCGCTGACGGCAAGACGCCCGTCAAAGTCATGGTGCGGCTCACTGACGCCGATGGCGTCCCGGTCACCGTGCGCACGCCGGTGACACTAGAGACCACGAACGGCACCTGGTTGGTGAAAGACCTCAATCCCAACGAACCAGGCACGCAGGTCTTTGTGGAAGGCGGGCAGGCGGAGTTCGACCTGATGCCGCCGATCGAGCCGGGATCGAGCATGGTCCGGGTCTCCAGCGGCAGCGTGAACGCGGAAACCAAGATCGAATACGTTCCCGAACTGCGTCCCATGATGGCCGCGGGGCTGGTCGAATACCAAATTAACTTCGGGGCGCGTGGCCACAGCGCCATTCAACCCTCGCTCAACGACGGTTTTGAGCACGAGCTGCGCCTCTTCTCCGCTAGTTCCGGCGATTCTTTCGACTCCGGCGGGCACGCCGTGTTGCTGCTGAAAGGGAAGATCAAGGGCCAGAATCTCCTGACCCTGGCGTACGACTCCGACAAGACCGTCCGCGATCGCCTGTTCCGCGACATTCAGCCGGACCAATACTACCCGGTGTACGGCGATGCCTCGGTCCGCGGTTACGACGCGCAATCCACCAGCAAGGCTTATGTGCGCATCGACCACGGAAAAACGTATGTGCTGTACGGCGACTATGTGACTTCGGATCCCGGAGTCAGCAACAGCCTGGGCAACTACAGCCGAAGCCTCACCGGCGTGAAGCAGCATTTTGAGAACGACCGGGTCAGCCTGACCGGCTTTGCCAGTTACGATTCCGCGACGCAGCGCGTGGAAGAAGTTTTCGCCAACGGGACCTCGGGCCCGTTCAAGCTCTCCAGCACCACCGGGGTGGAGAACAGCGAAAAGGTGGAAGTCCTGACGCGCGACCGCAACCAGCCTTCGGTCATCATTGACATTCGTCCATTGAACCGGTTCTCTGACTACGAATTCGAGCCGTTTACCGGGGAGCTGCTGTTGAAGTCCCCGATCCCGTCGCTCGATTCCATGCTGAATCCCCTCTCCATCCGGATCACTTACGAAGTCAACGATGGCGGAGAAAAGTTCTGGCTGGGCGGCGGCACCGCGCAAGTCAGGGTCGCGCCGTTCCTGCAACTGGGCGGCACATTTGTTGACGACAGTAATCCGCTGGATCCCAACAAGCTGTTTTCAGTGAACAGCGTCCTGAAGTTGAAACAGACGACATTCGCCGGAGAACTCGCGGGAACTGACCATCTGGTCCAGGGTTTGGGGTTCGGTTACCGGTTTGAGGTGCGCCAGGATGGCGAGAGGCTGAAGGGCCGGGCGTACTTCAGCCGCACGGACGTTGATTTTAACAACCCGACTTCCATCATCAACCAGGGGCGCGGCGAGTCAGGCGTAAAGGCCAGCTACGCCTTCAACAAGTCCACGCGGCTTCTGGGCGAGTACATTCGCACCGAAGACGTGACCAACGCCGGCACGCGCGAAGGCGGCGAGCTCGGACTCGAGCGCACTTTCCCCGGCAACATTCAGACGCTGGTGGGCTTCCGCCACGCGCAGGAGACGGCAACACCGGCCAGCGCAAGTACAGTCGGCGTCACGCCTAACAGCCTCAACACGCTGATTAGCAAGATCAGCATGCAGATACCGCACTTCAACAAATTCACCGCCAGCGCGGAGTACGAACAGGACGTGGCGGAGAGCGATAAGCACGTTGTGGCGGTGGGCGGGACGTACCAGTTCTGGCAGAAAGGCCGCGTGTACTTCCGCCAGGAGCTGATCTCGTCGCTGGGCGACGTTTACTCGCTGAATACTTTGCAGCATCGCAATACCACACAGTTCGGCGTGGAGAGCGCGTATTACAAAGATGCCCGCGTCTTCAGTGAGTACCGTGTCCAGGACCTTTCCAACGGCC
>DATFQZ010000232.1:0-2340 GCA_035263765.1 Candidatus Angelobacter sp.
CGCATGCTGAATCCATCTGGAATGAGTTGCGGTCCTTAAGCCCGATGCATGGCGGCATGAGCTACGCCCGGCTGGAGGAGCTGGGCGGCATCCAGTGGCCGTGTTACGACGAATCGCATCCGGGCGAAATGTTTCTGCACAGCCGGCTCTGGCACGATCCCTTGATTGGACCGCGCGCGCCGTTCACTCCGGTAGAGTTTGAGCCGCCAGTGGACCAACTGGATGAGCGGTATCCGCTGCGGCTCACCACAGGACGTCGCCTGGATTCCTTCAACACCGGAGTTCAGACCGGATGCTACGCTTCCCCGCTGCGGCAGCCGGAGACATTGGATCTCTCGCCGGAAGACGGCCGGCACTACCGCCTGCATGAAGGAGAAAAGGTGCGCGTGAGTTCGCGGCGCGGATCAGTGATCGCTCCAGTGCGATTTGATCCCGGATTGCGGTCGGGACTGGCGTTCCTGACCACCCACTTCCACGATCAGGTAGCCACCAATGATTTGACCATTGATGCTGTCGATCCCAAATCGGGAACTTCAGAATTCAAAGCAACGGCAATCCGGATCGACAAGTGTCAGGAGGATTGATTGGACCTTCACCTGGGCCAGGCGCAGCCGACGCCCGAAGAAAAACTGGCCGCTGACTCGGTATTGGGGACCCCGGACGGTGAGAATAGTTCGGGCCGTGATCTCCTGCTGCCCACGCTGCACGCAATCCACCATCGGATGGGATGGATCAGCCCCGGAGCGGTGAACTATGCGGCCACTCGTCTGAAAGTAGCCCCGGCCGAAATTTATGGTGTGGCCTCTTTCTATGGCTTGTTCTCGCTTTCGCCGCGTCCACCGGTTGTTGCGCATGTCTGCGACGATATTGGCTGCATGGTCCGGGGCGCAGAAAAACTCTGTCACCAGATCGAAAGTGCTCTTGGTCCCGCAGGTTCGGCCTGTGCGGGCGGGCGCGCAACCTGGCTCCGCAGCTCTTGCCTGGGCCTGTGCGAACGCGCGCCGGCCGCGCTGATCAGCTCTGCCGGTGAGAATCCGAAAGAGCGTGTAGTCGCCGCGGCGACCTCTGAAGGAATTCAAACTCTGGTGAAGGACGCCATTGCCGAAAAACTTCCTTCAGAACCTGACACGCTGAATATCCAACTCTCCGTTCCCCAGGCTGGATCACCGAATTTACGTCTTCTTCGCAGAGTGGGAAGAACGAACCCCGCAAGCCTTGACGACTATCGCGTTCAGGATGGCTACGAAGCTTTGCGGATGACATTTGATATGGGACCGGAGGGCGTGATCCGGAAGATTGCCGATTCGGAGCTTGTGGGCCGTGGCGGTGCAGCCTTCCCTACGGCGCGTAAATGGCAGGCGCTTCATGCACAACGCCGCCTGGGACTGCCGCAATACATCATCTGCAATGCTGATGAATCTGAGCCGGGCACATTCAAAGACCGCATTCTGATGGAGGGCGATCCGTTTGCGGTTTTGGAAGGCATGACCATCGGCGCAGTGGCTACGGGCGCGCAACGTGGCTACATCTACCTGCGCGCCGAGTATCCGCTGGCCGCGGAGCGCCTTTCTCACGCGCTTAAAATCGCTCGGGAGAATGGGCTGCTCGGGGAAAATATTCTTGGTCGTGGCTTAAATTTCGATATTGAGCTGCGCCGCGGCGCCGGTGCTTACATTTGCGGTGAAGAGACTGCGCTGTTCAATTCCATCGAGGGCTACCGCGGAGAGCCACGCAACAAACCCCCCTTCCCTACACAATCAGGGCTGTTTCGCCGGCCCACGGCTGTCAACAATGTTGAAACCCTGATCAACGTGCCGGAAATTATTCGCAGCTCAGGAGCCGCGAAGGATATCGCCAACGCGCGCCTGTTTTGTCTCTCCGGGCATATCGTTCGTCCAGGCGTGTATGAGATTGAGATGGGCATGACGCTGCGTGACCTCATTGGCCTTGCCGGCGGAGTTGGAGGCAACGGACGGCTCCAGGCTGTCTTGCTCGGTGGAGCGGCCGGGGCTTTTGTCTCGTTGAAAGAGCTGGATCTGCCGCTTACGTTTGAAGCGACACGCGCCATCGGCGCGACCCTGGGCTCTGGCGTGGTGATGCTGTTCGATGACAGTGTTGATCTAAAACAAATCCTCCTGCGCATCGCCGCTTTCTTTCGCCATGAAACCTGCGGCCAGTGTGTTCCCTGCCGCGTAGGCGTGGTTCGACAGGAGGAGGCGCTGCAGCGGCTGATCCAGGGCAAGCCTCTGGGCTCCGCCGGCCAGGAGATCAGCACTCTGAAGGAGATGGCCCAGGCTATGCGTGACGCCTCTATCTGCGGCCTGGGCCAAACCGCGTCCA
>DATFQZ010000233.1:0-7039 GCA_035263765.1 Candidatus Angelobacter sp.
TGGAGTGAGCGATCGGAGGGAACGGAACCGCCTGCCCCAAGTCGCGAAATAAATTCTCCGCCAGGACTGTGACATAAGTCATCGTCGCAAAGCCTGACTCTCCCTATGCTTTTCCTTGGAGTTACGAACCAGGAATCTCAAGGAGAAGAAACCATGGAGCTTGATGCCACCAGGACCGTCCGGGAATTGGCAACCGAAATCCCCAACGCAACGCGCATTTTTGAGAAGTTTGGAATTGACTACTGCTGCGGAGGTGGCAAAGCACTCCAGGATGCGTGCCGGCAAGCCAAAATCCCTGTCGACGAGGTGCTGCGCAGCCTTCAAGGGGCGAATACGGCCGGCACGGAAGCCGCCTTATCGGATCTCGACTTCAAAAACACCCGGTTGGCTGACTTGATCGCGCACATTCTTTCAACACATCACGGTTATGTGAAGCAGGAAATCCCCCGCCTGAAGCAGCTGTTCTTTAAGGTAGTAGCTGTTCATTGCGCCGCCCACCCCGAATTGGGAGCTGCGCAGCGGACGTTCGTAAGCCTGGCTGATGAGCTCACGGCACACATGATGAAAGAGGAGATGGTGTTGTTCCCTTATATCGAAAAGCTGGAACAGGCGAGAAGCGCTGGCCAGCGGGCGCCGCTGGCTCCATTTGGATCAGTCAGGAATCCGGTGCACATGATGGAACTGGAACACGAATCTGCCGGGAAGGCCCTGGAAGAAATTCGGATGCTGACCTCGGCTTACACTCCGCCTGAGTCGGCATGTTTCAGCTATAAGACCCTCTATTCTGCGTTGAAAGAATTCGAGACTGACATGCATAAGCACGTGCACCTTGAGAACAACATCCTTTTCCCGCGTGCCGCCGCTCTCGAGGTGCAAAGCTAACCATAGCGGCTCTCTATTGAGCGGGAACTCCCGAGCGTGAAAGATCGCCCTGATTCGTACCGCGGGTAAACCTCGAGTTTCCACGCTTGACAGAAGAGGGGGGGCCATACCTCTGAGTTCAGGGGCCCCTCAGTTTCGCATACGCACTAACTGATTAGAACCTTCCAATCATTGAGGTTGGTGCGGCGACAGCCGCCGGGTCTTAACAGCTCCTCCTGCTGCAGCCCTAGACAGAAAAAACTCTCATACAACCCAGCAGAGTTCCTGACTTCTAAGTATCGGAAGAAGCTGAATGGAAATTCATTCGCCCGAATGGATCTTTCATTCTGAAGCTCAGAGATGAGTCGGTGGGCCACGCTTCTCGTCTTCGACGGCCCTTTGCCTCGTTGCAGCGGCTCATTCCGCGGGAGGAATTTATGAAGTCAATCAGGATTCTGCTATGCCTGTCGGCTTGCCTGCTCATGCAGCGTAACGCGGGGTTTGCGCAAGGTGTTGGCGCTTCCGGAACCGTCACCGGAACTGTAACCGATACCTCCGGTGCAGTGGTCACCAACGCCATCGTGACCGCCACCGATCCTCAACGAGGCACCAAGCGCGCTGCGCCCACGGACTATGCCGGACGCTATGAAATTACGGGCCTGGCTCCCACGACGTACAACATCAGCGTGGCACATGACGGTTTCAAAACGATCATCAACAAGAACGTGATCCTGAATGTAGGTCAGACCTTGGGCCTCGATTTCACTCTCGAAGTCTCCACCGTCACGTCTACTGTGGAGGTGACGGCCGAGGCGCCCCTATTGGAAACGGAGAGCGGGAAGCAGGCCAACACCGTTACGAGCCGCTACATCCAGGACCTGCCCATTAACCGCCGTGACTATCTCACCTTCACGCTGCTAGCGCCTGGAGTGAGCGACTCTACGCGACTTGCCAGCGACCAGGACTTTCGCGTCAAACAGACGCCGCAGAGCGGTCTCTCGTTTTACGGAAGCAACGGCCGGGGCAACAGCGTGACCGTGGACGGCGGAGAGGCCAACGATGACGCCGGCGGCGTCCGGCTTACCCTGAGCCAGGAGGGAGTCCAGGAATTCCAGATCAACCGCACCAACTACGGAGCGGAACTCGGGGGCGCCAGCGGCGCTTCCATCAATATCGTCTCCAAGAGCGGAACCAACGACCTGCACGGCAGCCTCTTCGGGCTGTTCCGCAACGACGCAATGGATGCGCGCAATCCGTTTGCCCTTTCCCAGGCGTTGCAGCCAGGCCAGGTATTCATCCCTACCCAGCCCAACTCCTTCGGCGTCAAAACCAAGGACAGCTTGTCTCGTGAACAGTTTGGAGGCAGCATTGGTTTCCCGATTCAGAAGAACAAGACGTTCGGGTATGTGGCTGCCGAGGGGTTGATCCAGAATGCGCAGAACGCTGTTCCTTTGCTCACCACCACACAAATCTTTCGGCCGGACAATGGCACTCCCATCGTCAACGGCGTGCAGACCGGCAACAACCAGCAGGTAATCATTCAGGGTCTGGCCACCCTGCCCGGAAATCCTGTTGTGCCGTGCCTTAGCGGTCCTACTCCTGGCAGTCCTCCTGTGTCTCTACCCGCGGCAATTTGCGCGCAGGCATTGACCAGCGCATTGACCACGAGCCAATTTACCGGCTTGACCGCCGGCCAGATGGCGAGAAATCAATACCTGGTCAGCCAGTTTGAAAACAACGGAGGGCTGTTCAACTACGACACCAACGTCTACTTCATCTCCAGCCGCCTCGATCACACTTTCAGCGACCACGACCAGGGATATTTCCGCTACAGCTTTGCCCACGACCGCGAAGAGAGCCCTGACGTGCAATCGCTGGTGGGTTTTTCCGCGGGTAGTCTGGTCAAAGCGTACGACAACACCGCGCAGGTCGCATGGTTCCACCAATTCAGCTCCAGGACGCAAAATGAACTCTTCGTCCAGTACAACTACTCGAGCTTTGATGTAATCCCAAACGTGCCCGCCCAGGTCGGACTGGCGATTGCCGGCTTTGCCAGTTTAGGGACCAACATTTTCCTGCCCAGCACGACCATCCTGCAAAGACCCAGCATCTTTGACAACGGGACGATCATTCGTGGCCACCACACCATGACCTTGGGCGGCGGCTTCTTGTGGCGTGGTAATAAAACGGAGTCGCACACCTTTTTCCCAGGACGTTTCGTTTTTGGAGACCTGCCCGGCAACGTTCTCAGCCCGTGCCTCTCTAACCCCAGCGGGCCGGTAACGGCGAATCCCGCCACGACTGGATGCGGAATCCCCGGTGGTCTGAACGCCGCTACCATCAACTCTTTGCAGTCAGCGTCATTGGGTGCACCCCAGTTCTATCAGCAAGGGTTTGGCAATCCCCTGTACAACTATCCGCGGCCATGGGGAGATGTTTACTGGCAAGACCGGTGGAACATCAGGCCGAACCTGACTCTCACCTACGGACTCCGCTACGAAATCGATGCTCAGTACGGCGCGCTCAGTACCGACAAAGACAACTTTGCTCCACGCGTGTCCTTTGCCTGGTCGCCGTTCAACCAGAAGATCGCGGTGCGCGGCGGATTCGGCATTTTCTACTCGCCCATTTATGGCCAGATCGCCGACGTGGTGCAGACTCTAGGCTTCGTGAATAACCAACGTCAGATTGCCCAGGTGTTCGTGCCTCTGACGGGCGCTCCAGGAAATCCCGCGCTGAACTCGGCTGTCATCTTCCAGACGCTGTTTGCGCAAGGACTCGTCCAGTGCACCACGGCAAATCCGGGGAGCGCAGCCTGCATTACGCCTGCGAACCTGACCCAGTTCGGCATCAATGTAACCAACGTCGGTCCGCCGCCTCCGCTGAGCGTGGTGTTCAGCGGTCAGCCCGGTTACCAGAGCCCTTATGCCGAGCAGGCATCGTTTTCAGTTGAAAGCGAGGTAGCCAAGAACCTGTCGGTTGCCGTGAGTTACATCTACGTGCACACCCTGAGATTACCTGTGGCCATCGATACCAACGCGCTGCCGGCATTCTCGACGCTTGTACCGACAGCCAACGGCGCGGTTGTCTCGATGCACAACTGGAATGTCAGCCCGGCCAACCCCATAGGCGCGCCGTGCGCTGGTGCAGCCATCGCGCAGTGTTTCGTGAACCCGTTGCTTCTGCAGACGAACCAGTATTCTTCCGTCAGCTCAGGAGTGTGGCAAGGAGGGATCCTCGAGGTCACCAAGCGGCTTAGTACCCACTACAGCCTCTTTGGGAATTTCACGTACAGTAAAGGCAACGACACCACCACCGACTTCAACAGCGACTTTGGCCCCCAGGACAACACCGATCTAAATTTGGAGCGCGGCCTTTCAAGCTTCGATCAACGTTACAAGGTGGTAGCGGCCGCGATTGCGGAAACTACGGGCCCGAGCGTGTGGAAAGGCGGCTGGCAGATCGCACCGATCCTCCGCTACAACAGCGGTCATCCGTTCAATCTGCTGGCGGGAGCGGACGTGAATGGCGATCGCCACTCCACCAATGATCGTCCTCTCGGCGCCGGCCGCAATACCGGCCTGGGGCCGGACTTTATCGACTTTGATTTCAGGCTCACCAAGACCTTCCAGGCTGGAGAGCGTGCGCAAGTGATCATCGTGGCTGAAGGCTTCAACCTCTTCAATCGCCTTAACTTTGCCAGCATCAACAACGTTGTTGGCCCGGCATGTCTTGAGTGCTCGGTCTTGGGACGCACATTTGTGCAGAACGGACTGAGCAACGTGATTCCCAGCCAGGGGCTGGGCTTTACTTCGGCGCTCGCGCCGCGGCAATTTCAGCTGGGAGCGCGCTTGAATTTCTAGAATTCTGCGAGAGTCACCGGCCGCTCGGGGGCGATGCGATCAACTCGCACGTTCAACCCATTGCCGCCGGTCTGCCGGCGCCGCGAACGGCTCGGCGAAGTACTGAGTCTCGTGGACGACCTTGCCGTCCTGAAACTCCATGATGCTGACAGTTTGGAAGGGCTTGCCCTCGTAGGTAATCACGTATTCCGTCACCCAGAGATTCCCGGCGCCGAGAATGCGACGAACGTTGAAGCCGGAAGGCTTTCCCGGGTGGTGTCCTCGCAAGGCTTGCAAATTGCGACGGCCACGGATCCCCTCGCCCGATTGCGGATATTCGCACAAGACGTTTCATCGTAAATTTCGTGCTCGGCGTCCAGGTCTCCCGACGCAGAAGCCGTCCAGTGCCGAATCAGGGCAGCGCGGTTCTCCTGTTCTGCCATATCTCCTGTGTCCTCGTTATGCCGCTCTTTCCGGGACTTGGGCGTCCCGCCGAGCCGCAGCCTCCGCAGTCACTTGCAAGACAATCTTCCCGCGGTTATGTCCACCGGCTCCGCGCTCAAAGGCCTCCCTGGCCTTGTCTAAAGGAAAGATGGCCCCGATGATGGGACGCAGTTGGCTGTCTCCGATAAGGCGCCCAATCTCGATCAGCTCCGCGCGGCTGGGCGTCACAATGAAAAAAACGCCATCTACGCCGTACCGCGCAGCCTTCTCAGCTGGAAGACTGCCGACGATCGTGACCAGAACTCCACCCCGGCGCAGGACGGCCCAGGAGCGCTCCTGTGTCTCCCCGCCGACGGTATCGAGGACCACGTCCACGTCGCGGACCTGGTCTTCAAAGCGTACTGTGGTGTAATCGATGACTTCGTCGGCGCCGAGCTGGTGCGCCAGGCCCACATTGCCGGCGCTCGCTGTGCCGATCACGCGCGCACCCCGCCAGTGCGCGAGTTGCACAGCAAAGCTACCCACGCCCCCCGTGGCGCCATGGATCAGCACGGTCTGTCCCTTGGTCAGGCCGCCGTGATCAAACAGCGCTTGCCAGGCAGTCAGAGCCGCGAGGGGAACCGCGGAGGCTTCAACGTGAGTCAAGCGTGGCGGCTTCGGCGCCAGATCGGCGGCGCGCACCGCTACGTACTCAGCAGCCGCTCCGTCACGCGAGAAATCACTCAGCGCGTAAACAGCTTCGCCCACCATCGTATCTGCCAAATCGGGCGCTACGGCCTCCACAACGCCCGACAACTCGTGCCCAGGTATGGTGGGGAGACGTTCAGTGCCATCGTGATTGGTGTACGTTTCCGTCCATGAGAGTTCGGTATAGGTGATGGCGCAAGCGTGGACGCGGACAAGCGCGTCGCCTGCCTGCAGCGTTGGTTTGGGCGCATCCTCGTAGACGAGTTCTCCCGGGCCGCCCTTGGCATGCATGCGTATTGCTTTCATGTTTTGACAGGTGTGATTTCGCCGGCCGGTGTGGCGTTGCCTGCGGTGACACGAACGTGTCCTTAAAGAGAATTATTTTTAGCGGTGGAGGGCAGAGCGGCGCCTGGTCACAAGAGCCGCGCGGCATACTTCGCAGGCTCTTTGTCAAAAGTCTGCTTGCAACCGGCACAGCAGAAATAAACAGCCTTGTTCTGGTATTCGGACTTGTATTTCGCTGCGCCCATGTCCACCATCATGCCGCAGATTGGGTCTTTTGCTTCAGTACTGATCACCGGCAGAGACGCCGCCTTCGCCTGCTGCGCAGGCTTGGTTCTCGCACCGCGAAGCTGAACGATTTCAGCCAGAACGCTCACTGCGATCTCTTCCGGCGTGGCGGCAGCGATATTAAGTCCCGCCGGAGCCCGCAACCGGCTTAGCTTCTCCTGCCGGACTCCCTTCGTGCGCAGAAACTCCAGCACTTTCCCGGCTTTGGTTCTGCTGGCCACAAAAGCCACGTAGCCGGCGTCGCTCTCGAGCGCCGCTTCCAGCGCTTCTTCGTCGCCCTGGCCCTGGGTTGAAACCACCAAATACGTTTGCGAAGTCACCTTCACGCCCTCAAGACTGAAGTTCGTTCGCGCTGCGACAGTGGCATCCCCAAAATTTTCTCCACTGAACTCCTCGGCAAGGACTGAGACGGAGTACCCGATGGTCCTGCTCAAACGCGCCAGGGTCTGCGCTACCGGCGAGCGGCCTAGAATCACGATGTGCGGCTTGGGCAGAACCGGCTCGATGTAGATATCAAGAGCGCCGCCGCTGTGGCAGGTCATGGTGTAGTCGACAACTCCTTCTTCCGCTGCGTTATCCGGCGTGGATGGAGTGATCCGAACCAATCGAGGGCGTCCGTCTGCCAGGCACTTCAA
>DATFQZ010000234.1:0-46391 GCA_035263765.1 Candidatus Angelobacter sp.
CGAGTTCAAGCGGCGTGGTTTCCACGCCCCAATATCCGAGGGCCTGCAATTGCTGGTGCGGCGCGTCGGCCACAGTCGCGATCCTGCCCACAGCTTCTTCCGCCACTAGCTCAGTGCGGGAAGCCAGCCCCGCGCGCTCCAAGGCTCCGGCCAGCTCAGCCGGAGTCAGCCGCGTGGCCACCTGGGCGAAGTACGAATTGCAGGAGTACGCGATGGCGTCGGCGGCATCCAGGTGGGTGATGGCAGGAGAATGGGTGCAGTCCATGTTGCGCCCGGCAATCGTCAGCCGTCGGTGGCAGACCAGCTGCTGTTCCGGATCAAGTTTGCCTGACTGTAGCAGCTCCAGCAGCACAAACGGCTTGAGCGTCGACCCGGGAGCTGTTACCCGTTTTGCCGCGGTCTTCAAGTTCGATTGGGCAATGATTTTTCCAGACGATACGTCGAGCGCCACCACCGCGCCCGGCTTGCCGGCCATGAGCTTAGCGATGGCCGGGTTGAGCGTGGCTGCGCCCGGCTGCGCTGCACAGAGACCGGCGCTCAAGACCAACGCGGGAAGAACCAGGGCACGCAGGGATGGATCAGGGGTCACGTGAGGCAAGTATAACGTTGCTCTCCACCGAAGTCCCGAATCCCCGCGTACTTTGCGGGGTGAGGGATCCATATTCCATTTGAAGTTCTGTCCCTTCAGCTCATCGTGCCTAATATGGATCCCTCGCTGCGCTTCGGGATTTCAAAGAGAGCTTGCTTTAGAATCACCCGATGCCGAATCCCGGTCCGCTTGCGGGAATCCGCGTCGTTGACTTCGGTCGATTCATCGCCGGGCCTTACTGTGCCATGTTGCTGGCCGATATGGGCGCGGACGTCATCCGTGTCGACCGCCGCCAGGGCAGCGAGGACCGCTATCTCGCGCCGGTGACGAAGAGCGGCGAAGGCACGTATTTCCTCTCGCTGAATCGCAACAAGCGCAGCCTGACGCTCGACACCGCCAAGCCAGAATCTACCGAGATCATCCGCCGCCTGGCGGCGTGCGCCGACGTAGTTGTGGCCAACCTTCCAATCGACGTGCTCAAAAAGATGAGCCTGGATTACGACGCGCTGCGGGCCATCAAGCCCGACATTATTCTGGCGCGGATCTCCACCTTTGGGCCGGACGGTCCGTACGCCCAGCGCCTGGGCTTTGACACGGTGGCGCAAGCCATGTCCGGCGCCATGAGCCTCACCGGTTTTCCCGGGGCTCCGGTCCGCGACGCGGTTCCGTTTGAAGATTACGGCACCGGATTGCACGCAGCGTTCGGAGCGATGGTAGCGCTCTACCATCGCGCTCGGACCGGCCAGGGCCAACTGGTGGATGCGTCACTGCTTTCGACAGGCATCGTGTTCATGCACGCTCTGCTGGCTGAGCAGTCCGTCGTCGATGTGGAGCGGCGCCAGCAGGGAAACGCCGGCTTCCATGCCGCGCCCGCCGACGCGTATCGCACGAGCGACGGTTGGATCGTGGTCTCCGTGGTCGGCCCGGAGATGTTTGCCCGGTGGGCACGCCTGGTGGGACGCGCAGACATGCTCGCCGATCCGCGTTTCAGCGATGACCTCAGCCGTGCCAACCACCGCGAGCCGATCGCTGACGCCATGAACTCGTGGCTCGCCACACGCAGCACGGCCCAGGCCATGGCCGAGTTCGAAAGAGCCCGCATTCCCGCCGGGCCGGTGCTCGACGTAGCGCAGGTGCTCGAAGACCCTCAAGTCAAGGCGCGCGAGTTGCTGAACTATGTCGAGTGGCCCGGCGCGCCGCGGCCGGTTCCACTGGCAGATACAGCAGTGCGACTCTCGGCCACGCCGGGTAGTATCCGTCATCGCGCGCCCATGCTGGGTGAGCATACGAATGAAGTGCTGCGTGAACTGGGATATACCAACGAGGAGATCGCTTCCTTGCGCTCAGCCGAGGTCGTGTAGACCCTGGCTCTGACCCAAAACCCTTACCGCAGATGAGCGCGGATGAAACGCGGTTTCTTTTTGGAAATCATAGTTTCACTTAGTCGACGATCCGGAGACATGGAGAAGTGAAACAGCGGTCTGGCCGCAGAGAATAACGCGTGGGCCGAGAGGGTGGAGCAGGCCTTCAGGCCTGCGGTAAAGTCGCAGCGGCTGAAGCCGATTGTTTGAATTCGTTACCGCAGGCCTAAAAGGCCTGCTCCACCCCGTCACTCGAGCTGCTAATTTGAAATCAGCGCGCATCCGCGTCAATCCGCGGTAAGGTGTTGGGGCTGTATCATCAGAGCAAGTGCTCGAACTCCATACTGAAGTCAAATACGTAAAAGGCGTAGGCCCGCGCGTGGCCGAGTGGCTGGCGCAGAAGAACATCTTCACCGTCGAAGACCTTCTCTACTATCTGCCTTTTCGTTACGAAGACCGCCTGAATCCCCGCGGGATCGCTGAACTGCAGCCGGGCGAGATGGCCACGGTGATCGCCGAAGTGCGGAATGCCGCGGTGTTCCGCACCAAGCGCATGCCGATCTTCGAGATGGTAGCGGGCCAGGGGCGAGCGAAGCTTAAGTGCATCTGGTTCCACGGCGAATACCTGCGTGACCGCTTCAAGCCAGGCCAACTGGTGGCGCTGTACGGCAAAGTGGAAGAGGGTTGGAAAGGCCGCGGCCTGCAGATTAACCAGCCGCAGTTCGAGATTCTTGACGGAGCGGACGAAAAGGGTTTGGCCGGGCAAGCAGTGGAGGAGCCGGAGGCTGCTCGCGGGATTGAGTCGCTCGAAGTCGGACGCATCGTGCCGATCTACGAGTCCGCCGCGACTGGCAAGCTGACATCACGCTGGTTTCGGCGCGTGGTCCACGGAGCGCTTGAGAACCTGGCGGCGGAAATTCCTGACGGTCTTCCTCCCGCACTGTGCCGCCGTTTGCAACTGCTCGACCGCCGCACGGCGTTTCAGCAGGTACATTTTCCGCAAACTGGAGAAGTCTTTGCCGAGCTGGCGGAGTGCCGCACACCCGCGCATCGACGCCTGATCTTCGAGGAGCTGTTCTTTCTGGAAGTCGGCCTGGAGCTGAAGCGGCTGCGCATGCGCCAACGCGCCGGTATCGCCTTCTCGCTCAACGACAACGTCCGCGAAGCCATCAAGAAAATTCTCCCGTTCCATCCCACCGCAGCGCAGAAGCGCGTGCTCAAAGAGATTGCCGAGGACATGCAACAAGCCTGTCCCATGCGCCGGCTGTTGCAGGGCGATGTGGGTTCGGGCAAGACCATCGTTGCCCTGCAAGCGGCGGTCATCGCCATCGAAAACGGTTATCAAGCGGCGTTCATGGCGCCCACGGAAATCCTGGCGACCCAGCATTACCTTTCCGCGCGGCGTGTGTTGGAACCCGCCGGATATCGCGTCGCTCTGCTCACCGGTTCCCAGGAAGAAGATCGCAAACGAAACACGCGGCGCCATATCGCCCAGGGCGGCGCGCACCTGGTCATCGGTACCCACGCGCTGATCCAGGAGAAAGTTGAGTTCCACAACTTGGGGTTGGTCATCGTGGACGAGCAGCACCGCTTCGGCGTGATGCAGCGCTTCAAGCTGATGAAGAAAGGCGGCGTAGAACCAGATACGCTGGTGATGACGGCCACCCCCATCCCGCGTACGCTCGCTCTCACCCTTTACGGCGACTTCGATACCAGCGTGCTCAACGAACTGCCGCCGGGCCGTACGCCCATCACCACACGCAAAGTTTCCGACGAGCGCGCGCCCGAAGTCTGGGAGTTTGTGCGGAAGCAAGTGAAGGCCGGGCGGCAGGCGTACGTGGTCTATCCGGTCATCGAAGGCGCTCCCGCAGAACAAATCGATTTTGAGCTGGACGGCGAGACTGCGGCGAAGTCTGGAAAGACCGGATTGAAAACAGCCATCCACATGTATGACGAGCTGCGCAAAAAAGTTTTTCCGGAGCGGCGCGTGGGCTTGCTGCACGGCCGCCTCGATGCCGAAGAAAAAGACCAGACCATGCACAAGTTCCAGCAAGGCGAGATTGACGTGCTGGTCTCGACCACGGTGATCGAGGTCGGCGTGGATGTGGCCAACGCCACGGTCATGGTCGTCGAGCACGCCGAGCGGTTTGGCCTGGCACAAATGCACCAGCTGCGCGGGCGCATCGGGCGCGGCGCGGCCAAGTCCTACTGCGTACTGATGACCGGCGGCAAGATTTCGCCGGAAGGCGAACGGCGCCTCAACGAAATGGTGCGCACGCAAGACGGATTCGAGATCGCCGAGCTCGACCTCGAGCTGCGAGGACCCGGGGAATTTTTTGGCACCAAGCAAGCCGGCATGCCCGGCCTGCGGGTGGCCAACATCCTGCGCGACCGAAAACTGCTGGAGCGGGCAAGAATCGAAGCCGAGCGCATCGTGGAGCAGAAAGACCCGGAGATTACGCAGCAGGACCGCGAACGCATCATGCAGCATCTGCGGCAGCACTGGCAGAGGAGATATGGGTTAGTGGAAGTAGGGTAGCTGAACAAGCTCGAGGGACTGCATTCAATACTGAGCGATCAGCCAAGGCTCCCACACCACGGGCTCGGCTCCAGTCTCGGGTCGGGAGATGTACTCATTTACGCGGATGGCGTCTTCAAGGGTGGCAATCAGTCCGTTGGCAGAAGGTCCAATTCCGAGAACCTTGTAAATTTCCCCGGGCAGATTGTGGCAAATCCAGGAATGAAAATGGAGGGCTTCGAATCCGAGTGGCTCAAAGCCTTGGACCTTGCCGCTATCTGCCATTGGAATCCCTTGTTCAAGGCGCTCAATCAGACCCAACCCCCGGTTAGGCTCCTTATCGAGCTGGTCCTTGAACGAAGAAAAGAGCGACTTATGTAACCCGATACCCACCACAAGAGTGTCCGTGGCTCGCACGAACCTGCGATGAAACTCAACGGCTACAGCGGCTGATGGGAATGCGTTATGCATCTGGCCCTTCATCTCGCCACTGCAAAATTCGACCATCTCGGGCAAGAGTTCTGCCGGAATACCGAATTTGGACGCTTCTTGCCCTCTTTCCGGCCACGAATGGTTGTACCAATCGAGTGCCCAGTCGCCGGGCGCGAGATCGGTGAAGCAGCTCGAAAGAGTGAGCAAAGTTGGCGGCATGAGACTAGAGACGCACTCCGGCCGGGGCACAAGCTTGGTTATGTAGTAGCCACCTTGCAGGTATTGGGAAATGTCCATACCGGACTTCTCGTTTGGCAAACGAACCACACACATGAGAGAGTTTAAATCACAGAAGGGTTCTGCCATGGCCATCACCACCAAGACTGAGTTGTACCGTCTTTTGCCTTCCGTCGATGACCTTCTCCGCGCACCTGAGCTCGAGCCGCTGCTGGCCCGGGAAGGCCAGGCGGCTCTGACGGAGGCGGTCCGCAGCGTCCTGTCTCAGCTGCGCGAAGAGATTTCGTCCGGTCGCTTGAGCAGCGCAGCGGACGTGCGGCTCGCGCTTTCCGGGCTACCCGACGCGATTGCCCGCAACTTGCGCGCCGCGATGGCGTTTTCTCTGCGTCCAGTCATCAACGCCACGGGAGTGATTCTGCACACCAATCTCGGCCGGGCGCCCTTGGCGGATGCCGCTATCAAGCGCATCGGTGAAGTTGCGGGACGTTACTCGAACCTGGAGTACGATGTCGCGGCGGGCGAACGTGGCAAGCGTGACGTCCACTTGGAGCGCCTGTTCTCGCGTCTGCTGAACCAGGAGGGTGTGAGCGGCATTCGCACCGTGGTGGTGAACAACTGCGCGGCGGCCGTGATGCTGGCCCTGAACACGCTGGCTGAAGGCGGGGAGGTCGTGGTCTCGCGCGGTGAGCTGGTCGAGATCGGCGGATCGTTCCGCGTGCCCGACGTGATGTCGAAGTCCGGCGCCGTGCTACGTGAGGTCGGCACCACCAACCGCACGCGCATCCAGGATTACGCGCGCGTCATCAACGAGAAGACGCAGTTGTTACTGCGCGTGCACCGCTCGAATTTCGCGATCATCGGGTTCACCGAACAGCCTTCGCTCGAGGAATTGTGCGAACTGGGACGCAAACACAAAATCCCGGTGATGGAAGACCTGGGCGGCGGCGCGCTGCTGCCTTTGCGTAGCCTCGGCATCAACGAGAGCGGCGTGGCTGACAGCCTGCGCGCGGGCGTGGACCTGGTCACCTATAGCGGCGACAAAATGCTGGGCGGGCCGCAGGCCGGCATGCTGAGCGGGCGGGAAGAGTTGATCAAGCGCGTGCGCTCGAACCCGCTATTCCGCGCCCTGCGCGTGGACAAGCTTACCTACGCCGCGCTCGAGGCCACGCTGATGGAGTATGTGCGCCAGAACCACGAAGCTATCCCCTTCGTGCGCATGCTGCGGACGCCGGTGGAAGAAGTACGCAAGCGCGCTGAATCTTTGCGCGAAAAGCTGCAAACCGCGCGGCGCCTGCGGTCGGAGATCATCGCCGGCGAGTCCCTGGTCGGCGGCGGTTCGGCCCCCACTTCCACTCTGCCTACGTTTCTACTGGCGATCGCGGTCGAATCGCTGAGCGCGGACGAGCTGGCCGCGCGTTTGCGCGCAAGTTCTCCGCCGGTAATCGTCCGCGTTGAGGAAGGGCGCGCGTTGCTGGACTTGCGGACGGTGTTGTCCAACGAAGAAGCGGAGTTGTTGCGCGCGTTGATGGAAATCGCCGCGTGAAGTCAAAGCCAAGAGGCGGTTTTGGTGACCGATTCCGCCCAGGATCGTCCAATGCGCATGCACGTGCTTCTAGTGTTGTTGGCCTTGACGGCGATTGCCGCCCCTTCCGCCCCAATATCCTCAAAATCGGCGCAAGCCGGGGCGTCCGGAGCCTCCATCCCGGCCTCGACAAGGCCGGCCCAGTCTGGGAACGCAGAGACCCAGCAGATGCCGCTCGAAGATGTGGTTCGGGTGGCGGAGTTCTACCGCCTGTCCACGCAGATTCAAGATTCGATCTGGCCGGAGTGGAGCCAGGCGCCATCGCCGCTTTTGCTGGTCACGGCGGACAGCGAGTTCCTGACCCACAGTCCGTCGCCGCCCAAGGGGTTTACCAAGGTGGCGGAAGACATGTTTGTGCGTCCGCGCGTCTTTGACACGCAGTTCTTGGCGACCATGCCCGCGTTTGGTCCGCCGGCGGTCATGGTGGTCGGTGAGCCGAAAAACACATTGGCGAAGTCCAGCACACCCTGGCTCATTACGCTCATGCACGAACACTTTCACCAGTTGCAATACGGCAAGCGCGGGTATTACGAGGCAGTCAGAGCTCTTGGCCTGAGCCGCGGCGACACAACCGGCATGTGGATACTGAATTATCCGTTTCCTTACGATAAGCCCGATGTCGTCGAGGGCTTTTCACATTTGCGCGATCTTCTTCTGGCGGCCCTGAGCACGGCCGACGACCAGCAGTTCAAGAAAGCCGCGGCAGACTATGTGGCCGAGCGCAAGAAGGTGTTTGCGCGGCTCTCGACCGACGATCACAAGTACTTGAGCTTCCAGCTTTGGCAGGAGGGCATCGCCAGCTACACTCAGATCAAAGCCGGGGAAGCAGCAGAAAACTACCATCCCAGCGCAGAATTCGCGTCGCTTCCCGACTACCTTCCATTTGCGGATTACGCCCGGCAAGCGCGCGCGCAGAACATGGCCGAACTGAAAGCGGCCGACATCGCCAAAATGAAGCGGATCTTCGTTTATCCTTTTGGCGCAGCGGAAGGGTTGTTTCTCGATCGCCTCAACCCTGGCTGGAAGCGGGCGTACTTCGAACGCCCGCTATCGACGGATAGCCTGTTCGAGCAGTGAAGCAAAGAACGGCGCCCTTCATTCGCTGAAGGCGCCTTCCTCCGGGCTCATTTTATTTCGGCGTAGGATTGGCTTGCGGCTCCTTGGCCGGAGGCGGCTCGTTTGGCTCCTGTAGCATCTGGTCGAGTTTCTTTTTCTGGTCGTCGTTGAGCAGCGCGCGGACCTTGGCGATTGTCTGTTCGCGGATGGCGCTGATCTTCTGGACTTTCTCGGCGCGCGGCGTGCTCCCGTCGCCGATGACGGCCATCGCCTGTGTGCGCTGGTCCTCGAGAATCGTCTTGACCTTGGCTTGCTGCCCGGCGTCCAGGCTCAGCTCCTGCGACAGAGCTTTAACTTGGTCGTCGATGGTTGGTGGTTGAGGCTGCGCCGGCGCTTGCTGCTGTGGCTGTGACGGCGCTTGCTGTTGTTGCTGCGGCGGCGCTGTTTGTTCCCTTTGGTCAGGAGGTTGTTGCGGTTGGTCCGATGGCTTGGTGGTTTCTTGCGCGAAAGCCCCCAGCGCCAGCAGCAATGTACAGCTAAAAATGGTTGCCCGGATCTTCTTCATGGAAACCCTTCTCCTTCATATGCGAGCAGTGTTGTGAGATGCAGCGTGCCCCTTCCGGGAGGTATTGGGCCAGTTTCGAGGAAACTGGCCCAAAACCTGTATCAGCGTCTAGCGGTTCGCTTGCGAATCGCGGGCCTTTAGGCAGACGGCTAGTTTGGAGGAACCTGGCCCAAAACCTGTATCGTGGCCTCGCGTTCTGCGCGGGAGTAACGGGCCCCAGCCGTTAGGCCTGGGTGAGCGCAGTGAATAAGCAGACGGCCAGTTTCGAGGCTGAAACTAGCGTGTCTGAAAGGAAACCGGATACCGCTAAGGAAGAGTGAAAAAAGATGCGTAAAAGCGGGCATCCCGGAATCCGCGGCGAATGCCCGCTCTTGGATAGCAGAGACGATCTAGTTCGGGGGAGGGTTATTGCCGCCCTGCTGGCGCTGGCGCATACGATCGCGCATCTCCTGCTGCCAGGCGTCGTACTTCTTCTTTTGGTCGTCGGTCAGGACATCGCGGATCTTGGTATCTGTGCTTTCACGAATGCTGCGGCCTTTGGTGCGCCTGTCATCGGGAGAAAGCGATTCATCCTTCATCAGCGCCTGCATCTGCGTGCGTTGGTCTTCGAGAATGGGTTTGATCTTGGCCTGCTGGTCATCGGTAAGGCTCAGCCGTTCGGTGAGGCCCTTGAGTTGATCGTCAACACTAGGCATGCCGCGACGCTGGCCGCCCTGCTGTTCCCCCGCTGGGGGTGTATTCTGCTGGGCGAATGCGGCCCCAGCCAGCAGGCAGGCGGCAAGGAAGAGAAGAGTGTTTCTCACAACGTGTTTCATGGATTTAATTCCTTTCGACTTTCGTTGGGTTCTGCGATTACGACTCCGTCGGCGCTGAGGCACGCGGACCGGGAATGTGGTCCACAACGTCCGCAACCATGAGAACACAAGAGCGGCCGGATGCGGGCGGGAAGATTGGGCGGGAAAGTAAATTTTTGTTAACGCGTCTGCTGGTTCGCTTCGCTCACCCAGGACTGAAGTCCCTGGGCTGGGCCCGTCGCTAGACGCTGATACTGGGTAGTGGGTCATTTTCTGACCCACTACCCGCCTTGAAAAGGAAAGGCTATTTGGGGGGCGGAGGATTTTCGCCTTGGCCGGACGGATGGTGCTGCATGTGCTGGTGCATCTCCGTTTGCATCGCGTCGAACTTCTTCTTCTGGTCGTCGGTCAGAACGTCGCGGATTTTGGCGTGAGTCTGGTCGTGAATGCTCCTGGCCTTGTCCTGCCGGTCAGCTGGGGAAAGGGAACTGTCCTTGATGAGCGCCTGCATCTGCGTATGCTGGTCCTCCAGGATGGGTTTGATCTTGGCTTGCTGGTCCTCGGTCAGATCCAGCTTTTGGGAGAGCATTTTGACTTGCTCATCCGCGCTGGGCATGCCGTGAGCATGTTGGCCGCCCCCGTGCCCCTCACCCTGCGGCTGCGCGGGCTGCTGCTGCGCGGAAGCCACCGTCAGGCACAGACCGGTCATCAGAATCAACTGCATTAATTTCATAGGATCACAATCTCCTTTTTGCCTCTTCAGAGCGTCGTGCAGTCTTTGAAAGAGCCGTCTGCAGTCTTGCTCGTTCCTGGCCACATTGTGCGTATGACGGCCGGGCAGAAGAATACTTGGACGGGAAGATTAACCTAGCACGGAAAAAGATGCCCGGAGCGTGATGTATTTTCAGGAAGGGCGGTTCGGTTTCTGACCCCAGATAAACCTCTGCTGATTCGCTTCGGTCACCCACGCCTAAAGGTCGTATGCGAATCCGAGACGCTGCTACTGGCGTTCAACGGAAAGACTATTTAGGAGGCGGAGGGTTCTCACCTTCGTTGGGCGGGTTTTGGTCGGGTGGCATCGCGTCGAATTTCCTTCTCTGCTCGTCCGTCAGCACTCCGCGGATCTTGGTCTGGGTTTCGTTGTAGAGGCTGTGAATCTTATCGAGTTTCTGACCGGCGGTGAGCGAGCTATCCTTCCTTACAGCCTGCATCTGCGTCAGCTGGTCCTGAAGAATGGGCTTGATCTTGGCCAACTGGTCAGCGGTGAGGCCCAGCTTCTCGGATAGCACTTTGAGGTATTGGTCCACACCCGTCAAGCTGCCCGAAGGCTGGCTGGGCTGTTCCTGGTTTGGAGACGCTGGTTGCTGCTGGGCAGAAACTACCGTCATCAGGCACAAGCTGGTCAAGAGAATCAATTGCATCAATTTCATAGCTAGCCATCTCCTTTCGGCGTTCAAGAAACGTTGGATGGAGGCCTTTGCGTCTACCTTCTTGCTGATTGCGGCAGAACAGCCGGACGGAGAAACCCTTGGAAAGGGAGATTGGCCCAATGATGGAAAAGATGCCCGGCGCCCTGCGATTTTCCAGCACAGCGACGGTCCAGCCTCCACCGAGCGGATATCCCCGGTAGCGGGCAAGCAAAGAATGACTGGCTATCTACGCGTCGGCCAGACCACGTTTTTGCATTATCAAGAGCGTGGTCTGTAAGCGCTGGTAGTCGCCATCGGCCAAGGCGATAAAGCGGAAGGGGTAAGTGTGCGGCGTGTTCCTGTTCTGCGCGCGCAGGATCTCCACCAGTCCGCGCACCAGCCCGCAGGCCGTACTGAGTTGGGCCTCGGCAATGGTGGCTTCGCCTAGCGCGCTGGGAAAATCGGCCAAGCCGCCGGTCATGGACAGCTTGCGCAAAACCGCCGGGATCAGGCGTCCTTCCATGTTGAAACGAATAGTTTCCTCATTAGGTACCCGCACTCGAGGAGACCGCTTCTTGGTTTGCGATTGGGGAAAGTGGGGCATAACTCGGCCAGCATGACAGGTGCGTCAGACGCGCCTGAAGATCACGGAAGCTGTTGCCCAGGGTTTGGGAAATTGGACACGACGGCTTGTGCAGAAAGTAAAGTCCCGAAGCCGCGTAGGCGACGGAAGCTCTTTGCCATGCCGCACCCACCTTTCATTTGACGGCCGAGGCAGTCCGGCTCCAGCTCGCTAGAGCGAAGAAAAACTAGAAGATCACGGCGTGGGGTGGTCTTTCGTGCCCGAAAGGGAGATCAGTGAGCCATGGACGGAACCCCCGCCAATAGCGGCGAACGCAAGATTGAGTCCCCCGGTGCAATGAACCGATTGCACTCCTGGTGCTTGTGGCCGGCGAAGAGACTGTGCTAAAGACAAGCCTAACGCGGTATGGAGATCGAGTCTCAGGACGATGCAGTCTTTACCGAGGCCGAACTTTCGCCAGCCGAGCAGTTGCGGCAACAGTGGAAACAGCAACCCGGATTCATCGCATTTCTACGGCAGAAGAACGTCATCGATGAGAACGCGGAGCTGCTACCTTACGCCGGGCTCCTTTCGCTGCCGGGATGGGCTTCGCCACGCGCCTTCGCATTCCAAGGCCTGGTGCTGATCGCCATTCTCCTGTCCTTCCTCAACTGGTATGAAACGCGGGACCGCGGCAAACTGCAGGAAGACATTGTCACGCTTCAGGCCAACGTAGCCGCGGAAACCAAGCGCCAGCAGGAAACCATGGATGCGGCGCGAGCGGAGCAAAAGAGGATTCTGGCTTCGCCCAAGAGCATCGTCTGGAAGAACGTTCCGCGGGAAGAAGCCTTGCAGCAAGTCGACAACTCGCTCCAAGATTCGCAGAAATCCCTGGAAGAGTATCAGACCAAAATGGCGCTGCGCGAAAAAGAGCTCCGCGCGCAACAGCAGGCCGAGACGATCGTCCGGTCCGTGGCGCCGCTGATCTTCTCGCTGGCCCTGATGCTGGCGGCAGGTTTGGTGGCCGGAGGTATCCGGCGTGACTATCCGAGAAGCAACGTGCGCTCCGCCGGCGACTACTACCTTTACTTCGCTACCGCTTACGGGCTTTGGCCGAACCTGGTGTTCCTGTTGTTCCTGCACTTCGCGCTCAGCGGCGCCGCGTACGGTTTAACCGACTTTTCCAGCACCGTAGGCCCGCTGTTTTGGATCCTGTTCTGGATCGGGTTCTATTTCTTGCTGGTGCGCTACCTGGGCAGCGTGGCGCGCGATATGTTCAAAGCCCTGCAAATCCGCCCGCCGGCCAACGAGTGGAGCCCGGCCAACAGGATGCTCCTTCGCCTGCACAACAGCTTCCTTCTGGCTTTTGTGGTGATGGAGGCTGCGTTCCTCAGTCTGATGTATTTCTTTTATCTTGCAGGCAAAAGCTTCTAACGAAAGATCGATTCCACCTGCCCAGTTTCACAACTCTGCCGCTTTGAGAATCAACTTCCAGGCTTCCTCAACATCTTTCCACTGCGTGGCCAGATTGCCGATGGCCAGGCGCAGAACGAACTTGCCGTTCAACACGGTTCCGGAAATGAAGACGCGGCCGGACTGATTTACTTTGTCTTGAATCGCCTGATTCTGTTGATCGGAACCTTTGAAACGAAAGCAGACGACAGAAAACGGCGCCGGCGCTACGCGCTCGAAGCCGGGTTGCGCGTCCACCAGGGCCGCGAACTTCTGCGCCCACTCGATGTGCGACCGCAAAATGGCTTCCATGCGTTCGCGGCCGAAGTAGCGCATCACGAACCACAGCTTGAGCGCTCGGAAACGGTGTCCGAGCGGGACGCCGTAATCCATCAGGTTATGCGCGCGCGGATCGTCTTGTGTCTTGAGGTAGTCCGGCGTGAGCGCAAAAGCACGACGGAGAATGTCCGGCCGGCGCGTGTAGAAAGCGCTCAAGTCGATGGGCGTAAGCAGCCACTTGTGGGCGTTGAAGACCAGCGAGTGCGCACGCTCCACTCCAGCAAGAATGTGACGATGTTCGGGCAGAATGGCGGCGGCGCCGGCATAAGCGGCGTCAACGTGCACCCAGACGTTGTGTTTTTCCGCGATCTCCACGATCGTGGCCAGCGGATCGATGCTCGTGGAAGAAGTGGTCCCGATTGTCGCCACGATGCAGGCCGGGCGCTTCCCGGAAGCTTTGTCGTCTTCGATCATCTTGGCCAGCGCGTCGGCGCGCATGGCGAAGTTCACGTCGACCGGAACTTTGCGCACGTTGTCCTGCCCGATCCCCACGGCGATGGCGCCCTTCTCGATCGACGAATGGGACTGCTCCGAAGTGTAGACGGTCAGGTCGCCGCGGCTGCCTTGACGGCGGGCCTCCGGCGCGACCATCTCGCGCGCACAGACAATCGCGTGCATGCTGCTGGTGGAAGCCGTGTCATACACGATCCCGAACCAGGCGTCTTTACCATCACCCCCGGGGAGGCCCAGCCATTGCCGCAGCCAGTCCAGCGTGCGCTGTTCCAATTCCGCCACCGCGGGCGAAGTCTTCCAGTGCAGGCCGTTGGTGTTCAGCGCCGCGGCCAGCATCTCTCCGAGCACCGCCGGCGCCGAGCCGGTGCAGGCAAAATAGGCGAAGAAGCGGGGGTGGTTCCACTGCGTGACCGCAGGCATCACCAGCTTGTCGAAGTCGCGCAACATCGCGTCATAGGTTTCGCCTTGGCCGGGCGCCGAAACCGGTAGCGCGTCAAACAGTTCGCCCGGCTTGGTTCGCGCGAGCACCGGCATCTCAGCCACGCTGTTGAAATAGTTGGCAACCCAGTCCACGGTCTCGTGTCCGGCGCGGCGGAAGTCGGCGACGTATTCCTGCCACTGCTCCGGTGTTGAGGCTGCCAGCTCCTTGGAATGAATGGGCTTATTCATGACTTCGTTGGTCCTTGACTTTCCGGGAAGCACTAGACTACTATCCGTGCAGCATGCACGCCAGCCGATTTAGCTTCGCCTTTACCTACCGCTACTCCATTAGGAGGAGCGGCGAAGCGGATGGTGTGCTGAATATGCAGTAATCGATACCACATCATAAGAAACCGCAAGCCGCGACTCTCAAGGGTTGCGGCTTTCGCATTTTTGGGCGGTAAGGATGAAGAGCCGGATTGAGGCAAGCCGCAAGGGGCACACGATGAACCAAGCAACGGAAGTGAGCACCAAGTCACTACAGGAATGGCGACAGGAAATCGACCAGTTGGATAACGAGCTGCTGCGCCTGCTCAACCAGCGGGCCAGGATCGCCTGCGAGCTGGGCGCGATCAAGGTCGCCAACGGACTGCCGGCGTACGACGGCCGGCGCGAACGCCAGGTCCTGGCGCTGATACGAGAGGGGAATCAAGGCCCCTTGACCGCGGACAGCGTAACCAGCATCTTCCGCCGCATCATTCTGGAGACTCGCCGGATCGGGATCTGGGCCATGCGGCAACAGAACGGAAAGTGGAAAGTCAAAGATGGAATCAAGGAGCAGAGCAATGGTCATCAACATGGCAGCAGGCGCGTCTGAAGCCGAGCTTCAGCACGTGATCGATCGAGTAAAAGAGTGCGGTTTTCAGCCGCATGTGACGCGGGGCTCGGAGAGGGCCATCGTAGCCGCCGTGGGTTCGGGCGGATCGCGTGCCGCACTGGAAGCCCTGAAGGCCGCGCCTGGCGTGGAAGACGTTGTGCCCATTGCGCATCCTTTCAAGCTGGTGAGCCGCCAGACTCGTGGCGAGCGAACGCAAGTGGATGTCGGGGGCGTGGTGATCGGCGGCGAAAAGGCCGTGGTCATCGCCGGGCCGTGCTCGGTGGAGTCCCGCGAGCAGATCCTGGAGACGGCGCGCGCAGTGAAAGCCGCGGGCGCGTCGCTGCTGCGCGGCGGCGCCTACAAGCCGCGGACTTCGCCTTACGAGTTTCAAGGCTTGGGCGTGCAGGCGCTCGAGTTGCTGCGGGAAGCGCGTGAAGAAACCGGGCTACCCGTGGTCACCGAAGTCATGAGCACCAACGACATTGACTTGATCTGCGAACATGCCGACATGCTGCAGATCGGCGCGCGCAACATGCAGAACTACGACCTGCTCCGCCAACTCGCCAAGTGCGGCAAGCCGGTGCTGTTGAAGCGCGGGCCTTCGGCGGCAGTGAAGGAGTGGCTGCTCGCGGCGGAATACCTGCTGGCCGGCGGCAATGCCAACGTGGTTTTGTGCGAGCGCGGCATCAAGACGTTTGAAACGGAGACCCGCAACACCTTGGACCTGGCCGCGGTCGCGCTAGCACGGGAACTTTCCCACCTGCCGGTGATCGCCGATCCTTCCCATGGCACGGGGCGTCGTGACCTGATTGCTCCGGCCAGCCGCGCGGCGCTAGCCATCGGGGCCGATGGGCTGATCATCGAAGTGCATCCCTGTCCAGAACGCGCGCTGTCGGACGGGGCCCAATCGTTGAATCCGCAAGAGTTTGCGCGTCTGATGCAAGGGCTGAGCGCGCCTTTGAAGCCGCTGGCCGCGCCGCCTGAGATGAGAGTGCCGGTGAAAAGTGAGAGACTGAACCGTCGTTCAGTGTATTCTGTATAGCCAGAATTTCACTGGGGACGCGTTTCATGAGCACTCTAGCTTCGCGCATGGGCCAGCCGACAAGCCTGCCGGGGGAGAAGCCCTGGCTCAGTTGGGCAGGTCTCACGGCGGCCATCAGCATTGCGGTCGGGATTTACTGGGACATCTCATGGCATGAGACCATCGGCCGCGACACCTTTTGGACGCCCGCGCATCTGTTGATCCAGTTTGGCGCCCTGCTGGCGGGATTGGCCGCAATGTGGGCTATTCTTCGCGCCACCTTCCAGCCCGGCTCGCCTGCGCGATCCTCTTCGGTCAACGTGTTCGGCTTCCGCGGGCCGCTGGGAGCTTTTGTCTTTGCCTGGGGCGCGCTGGCCATGCTCACGTCGGCTCCGTTTGACAACTGGTGGCATGGAGCCTACGGGCTGGATGTGAAGATCATCAGCCCCCCGCACTTATTGCTGGCCCTGGGCATCGCGGGCATCAATTGGGGAGCGATCTTGCTCGCAGTTGCGGCAATGAACCGCGCGGAGGGCGCCCGCCGCAGCGGGCTGCAGTTCATGGTGCTAGTGCTCGGCGGTCTGAGCTTACTTCAGCTCATGACTGTGAAGCTTGAGTACATGAATCGCGTGCTTCTGCACAGCGCGATTTCTTACCTGGTCATCAGCATCGGTTCGCTGCTGATTCTGGAAGCGCTGGCGCGGGCTACCGGACACCGCTGGGCGCGCACCATCGTGAGCGGGATTTACTCCCTGTTTGTTCTGCTGATGATGTGGGTGCTCCCGCTGTTTTCAGCTCAGCCCAAACTCGGCCCGGTGTATCAGAACATCACCCACATGGTGCCGCTGCCGTTTCCAATCCTCTTGATCGTGCCGGCTTTCGCGCTGGACTTGATGGCTCCTGTGTTTCGCAACCCGCAAGAGTGGAGCAAGCTATCGCGGGCCGTGATGGGTGGCCTCGCGGCGGTTCTGGCGTTCCTGTTCCTGGTGCTCGACATCGTGCTTGACGCTGTTTTCAAGCAACGGCGCGACGCGTGGAACAAGTGGCTGCAAGCCGCCTTCGCCGGCATTACCTTCCTCGCCATCTTGATCGCCGTGGAATGGCCGTTTGCGACTTTGCTGATGTCGCCGGCAGCGCGGCACTGGTTCCTGGCGCCGAACGATTTTCCCTATTTCGCGCCTCCGAACTCACCCACCGTGCGTCATGTCTTTGTGTCCTGGGAAATAAACTCCACTGAGTTCTGGCGCAACATGGGACTGGCGTTTCTGTCTTCGGTGGTCAGCATGCGGATAGGGATTACCTTCGGTAACTGGCTCAGCCGGGTCAAGCGATAGAGATTGGAGGAGTTGGTAAGTGGGTAATTGCAAACAACAAATCTTCAAATTACTAACTTACCAAGTTACTCAATTACCCACTCGCTGATTAAGGGGACCAAGTGCGTACTCGCGCTCTCATTTTTGCGTTTCTTTTCGTTCTCGCTCTAACCCAGTCGGCCTTGGCTCACGTCAACAGCCCTGACGTGTACTACGACGGCAACGCCGGGCCGTACCATCTGCTGGTCACGGTGCGGCCGCCGGTCGTGGTGCCGGGCATCGCCCAGATCGAGATCCGCGTTGTGGAGGGCGATGTCGAGAGAGTCCAGATTCGTCCCATGAGGATCGTGGGCCCGGGGGCCAAGCTGGCGCCCACCGCCGACGTGGCCCAGCGCTCCTCCGGCGACGCCCATCTTTTTACAGGACGGTTGTGGATCATGTCGCGCGGGTCGTGGAAGGTGCAGCTGGAAGCCGAAGGCGCGAAAGGCAGAGGCGAAATGGGTGTTCCGCTTCCCGCGGTCTCCACGAATACCGCGAGCATGAATGCGCCGCTGGGCGCGCTGCTCGCAGTCCTGGGGTTGCTATTACTTGTGGGATTGGCGGGCATTATCGGAGCAGCCAATCGTGATGCAGATCTTGCCGCCGGCGAACGGGCAGCACCCCCGCAATCCAGGAAGGCTTTTCTCCGGACAGCCATAGCCGCGGTGCTGTTGATGGGTGGTGTGGTCTTCGGAAACTACTGGTGGGGTGCGGACGCGCGCGCTGCCGCACGGCTGAACTATAAACAGCCGCGCGTGGAGGCATGGTTGCAGGCGGGGAATCTGTTGCATCTGTCGCTGGAAAACCCTAACGCGGCGGAGCCCACGCGCTTCAACATTGAGAACCCGGAACGCCTGCGTCTCGACGATCTCATCCTCGATCACGGTCACTTGCTGCATTTGTTTCTGGTGAGCATGCCGGACATGAAGAGCTTCTGGCATCTGCACCCTGACAGGATCGGCGATGGCGAGTTCGCGGTGAATCTACCCATGCTGCCCGCGGGCCGCTACCAGATCTATGCCGACATCGTGCACCACACCGGCTTTCCCGAGACCCAGGTCGGCGTGATCGAACTGCCTGCGTTAGCGGGTGAGCCGCTGAGCGGCGACGATTCCGGCGCGGCCGATTTGGTGGCCGAAGAGAATTCGTCCCAGCTCTCCGGTGGCTACCGCATGGTCTGGCAACGCGATTCGAATGCTCTTCGAGCCGGGCAGCCAATTTGGCTTCGTTTCCGCGTCGAAGATCCGACCGGAAAGACCGCTACGGACTTGCAGAATTACATGGGCATGTCAGGTCACATGGCGCTTGTGAGCGCGGATGGGAAGGTCTTCGCCCACGTCCATCCCGCCGGCACAGTATCGATGGCGGCAGTTGACTTGGCGGAAAACGGCCGTCAGAAAAGCGACGCGATGGCGGCGATGCACGGCGGCCCGCAGAATGGCGAAGTTTCTTTTCCTTACGGCTTTCCGCACGCGGGCGACTATCGCATTTTTGTGCAGGTCAAACGCGCCGGCCGCGTCGAGACCGGAGCTTTTGCAGCGCATGTGATCCCGTAATGGGGCTCGCAATCCTGCGCTACAAAAACAATGGGCGAGCCTACAAAAATCCATATTTTCTAGTAACTAAGGTGATTCTGAAAAAAATCACTGATACAAAAATTGCCTATCGGTTATAGGCTCCGAATCAGGCATAATGGCGTCCGAAAGTCCAATGGCCCCAGAAGATGCGACCATCGGGGTCAAGACTATTTCTCTTGAATTAGTTGTACAAAACCAGTCAGCAGCGAGGAGAGAGTTTCGATGAGATGGTTTGGAAAACTATGTTTTCTCGTTCTGGTGCCGGGATTGGTCGTGGCCCAGACGAGTACACCCACCACCGGGTCGACCCCGGCAACGTCTGTGGCAGATGAATTGAAGGCGTTGCGCGAGGCGATGGCCCAGCAACAACAACAGATAGCCCAACAGCAGCAGCGGATTGACGCGCTGCAGAAGCAGTTGGATACGAAGACGGCGGGCACACCGCACGTGGAAGACGCCACACTTCGCACCAATACTCCTAGCGACACGGTTTCTGCTGTCGCCAGCGACACCCAGCAGCCGGAACAGGCCAAGGAGTCTCCGCTTTCCTTCCGCATCGGCGGGGCCGATTTCACGCCGGGCGGTTTTGTGGACTTTGAGAACGTCTTCCGCAGCACCAACACCGGAAACATCACCGCCACCAACTTCTGGACCATTCCTTTCAGCAACACGGTACAGGGACATCTCACTGAGTATCGTGCCACCGGCCAGTATTCCCGCTTCAACATTAAGACGCACACTAAGTTTGGCTCCAACGACGTCACTGGCTACCTGGAATTTGACTTCAATGGTAACGATGCCGCCAACGTCTTCGTGACCTCGAACCCTCACACCGACCGCATTCGTGTTTACTGGTTGGATCTGAAGCGCGGGCAGTGGGAGTTCCTGGGCGGCCAATCGTGGGGCCTGCTGACGCCTAACCGCGTCGGCATTGGGCCGATGCCCTCTGACAAATTCCTCACCATTGGGGAAGACGCACAGGTGCATGTGGGCGTGAACTATACTCGTGCCGGCACGTTCGTAGCGGCATGGCATCCCAACCCCAACTTCGCATGGGGCGTTGGCGTTGAGAACCCGGACCAGTTTGCGGGGCAGGGGGAAATCATTTTCCCGTTCGCCTTCAACGCTCAACTGGGCCCGCAGCTTGATGCCGCCAACCAAAATACTGTGCCCAACGTGGCTCCCGATCTCGTGACCAAGTTGGCATGGGACAGCGATCCCTCGGGACGTCACTTCCACTTTGAAATTGGTGGGCTGGCAAGCACCGTCAAGGTCACCAATCTTCCGACCTTCCTGGGGGCAACCTTTGACCACCATGCCAAGATGGGCGGGGCCGTGCAGACCGCGTTGAACTTTGAACTGATTCCCAAGAAAGTTCGCTTCGTAGCCGATGGCATGTGGGGTAATGGCGATGGCCGCTACCTCATCGGAATGGCGCCGCAGGCGGTGGTCCTCCCGAACGCGGCAGGCAACAACGTCAACGTGTCCCTGGTGCACTCCGGAAACGCGTTGGTCGGGTTCGAAATGCAGCCGGGTAAGAACACGCAATTCGGTTTCTACTACGGTGGCATGTATGCCCAGCGCCTCTTCGGTTGCGATACATCGAGTCCGGTGGTGGGAACCTGCAGTGGACACCCCTTCATCGGCTTTGGCGGTCCCAACTCGCCTAACAGCGCCAACCGTTCCGTCCAGGAAGCGACCATTGACTGGACGCAAACCTTCTGGAGGAACCCGCAGTACGGCGCTTTGCTGCTGGTCACCCAGGCTTCGTACGTGACCCGCTCTCCATGGTTCGTAGCGGCCGGCGCGCCGAAGAACGCGCACCTGACTATGGGCTACGTGAGCCTGCGTTACGTGCTGCCGTAAACCTGCGGTTCTTAAGATAACGTTTAGCAATTGAGCGCCGGCAAAACCGGCGCTCAATTTTTTTGCCACCCGCCAGGCGCCGAGTCCCACAGCAACTCTTCCTTTCTCCTTGACCTCGCTGTGTAAAAAAGTCGCCAAAAAGATAAATGTTTGCTGCTGGAAAACTCTTCCATGGGGAGAGGCATCAACTTACGTCGTTCGCAAGTTCTAACGCAATAAGTGTAAGTATGACCCCATAACAAAAAGGAAAGGTATCCAAGCCCGGGAGGTAAGGCCGATGAAATTTTCAAGCCTAGCAGTACTTAGTGTAATTGTGTTGGCTGCCGGCGCCGTATTCGCCCAGGAAAATCGAGCGTCGGGAGAGCAGGCCCCGCCCTCGTCCTTGGCGGATGAGATCAAGACGTTGCGTGACGCTGTAATGCAGCAGCAACAGCAGATCGCTCAGCAACAACAGCGGATTGGCCAACAGCAGCAGCAAATTGATTCCCTGCAGAAGGCCCTGGAGAGCAAGCCAGCGAGCGCACCGCATGTGGAGGACGCCACCCTGCGCACCGAGGCTCCGGCAGCTACGAAGACAGCCTCGGACGACACGGCGACGCAGGAGAAGCCCAAGGAATCACCACTCTCGTTCCGCATCGGCGGCACAGAGTTCACTCCGGGCGGGTTCGTGGATTTTGAGAACGTTTTCCGCACTACCAATACCGGCAACAACATCAGCACCAACTTCGGAGCCATACCCTTCAGCAATTCGGTGCAAGGCAACATCACGGAATTCCGTACAACCGGCCAGTATTCGCGGTTTAACCTGAAGATTACCGGAAAATATGGCGCCAACGACATCATGGGCTACCTGGAGGGTGACTTCAATGGCAACGACCCCACCAACGTATTTGTTACCTCCAACAGCCACACCGCCCGCTTGCGCCTTTACTGGCTGGACCTGAAGCGCGGCAACTGGGAGTTCCTGGGCGGACAATCCTGGGGCTGGGCGACGCCCAACCGCGTCGGCCTGTCGCCGATGCCGGCGGACCTGGCGATCACCATCGGCGAGGATGCCAACATTCACGTTGGTATCAACTACACCCGCGCCGGGACCTTCCGCGCCGTTTATCACTTCACCGACAAATTTCAATGGGGCGTCGCGGTTGAGAACTCGCAGCAGTACGTCAGCAGCGGCACGCCGGCGCCGGTCGTCTTTCCAGTCGCCTTCAGAGATGCGCTGACGCCGCAGTTTGATGCCGCCAACAACAACGCCACCCCGAACCTGGCCCCGGACCTCTGGACCAAGATGGCTTGGGACAGCGCAGGCGGAAGGCAGATGCATTTTGAAGTAGGCGGAGTGATGACCACCGCAAAAATCACCTTCCAGCCCACAGGAATCCCTGGAGTCTCCTTTCATCACGACAGCAATGTCGGCGGAGGCATCGTGGCCGCCACCAATGTCGCCATCACGAAGAACTTCAGGTTCCTGGCTAACGCCATGGCCGGCAAGGGAATCGCACGCTACATGATCGGCCTGGGTCCTGATGTCGTGGTTGCCCCGGTCAGCTTTAACGGGGCAGCGTGCACGCCGACCGCCGGGTGTGCAGTCTCGATCTCCGGCGTTCACGCCGGATCGGGCCTGGGGGGATTTGAATGGCAGGCCAGACCCAAGACGTTGTTCGGGCTCTACTATGGCGCCGCCTATTTCGAACGCAATGCCTTTCCCGACTTGACCTCGCCGGCTTCCTCCAAACCCTTCATCGGTTTTGGTGGGATCAACTCAGCGACCACTGCCAACCGCGCCATCCAGCAAGGGACGATTGACATCAACCAGACCTTCTGGAGAAACCCGCAGTACGGCGCAGTGCTCTTGATCCTCCAGAGCTCGTATTTGACGCGGTCGCCCTGGTTTGTGGCTGCGGGAGCACCCAAGAATGCTCACTTGTTCATGCAGTGGCTGAGCCTCCGGTACGTGCTGCCGTAAACAACCTGATTCTTTTAATTGAACTTTAAACACGCGAGCGCCGAAACACCGGCGCTCTTTTTTCGTCTCGATGAAAGATGGTATACGCGTGCGCTCTCTGCATGCGCTTCAGCACTTGTGCATATTCATCGAATTTTAAAAGACCGACCGCCAAGCGACAGCTATAAATGTCTTCCACAGTTTTTTGGCTGATTCTGACGCGCGCGGGCTTGTTCGGTGGCCTCCAGGAGATTGTTGCGGTCAGAGTGGCGATTTCAACTTCAATCATTCTTTGAGGCGAGTTTAAGGAGGACTTCGATGATCTTACGCAACTTGAGTTTTCTTGTGCTGGCGTCCGGAATGGCGCTGGCGCAAGCTAACCCCCCGAGCAATTCGAGCGTGGCCGACGAGCTGAAAGCTATGCGCGAATCCATTGCTGCCCAGCAGCAGCAGATCGCGCAACAGCAACAGCAAATCACGGAACAACGGCAGCAGATCGTTCAGCAACAACAGCAGATCCAGGATCTCAAAATGACGGTCGGTGACAAGAAGACGGGGACGCCGCACGTGGAAGACGCCGCGCTTCGCAGTGGCGTGCCGAATGACGCTGCCGCCATCGCGAGTGACCAGCAACCGGAAAAGCCTAAAGAGTCGCCGCTCTCATTCCGGATCGGCGGGACGGACTGGACGCCCGGCGGATTCATGGACTTCAACAATATCTTCCGGACTGTCAACACCGGGAACGTGGTCGGCACGAACTTTGGCGCCATTCCCTATAACAACACCGCCGCAGGCCAATTAACAGAATTTCGCAGCACAGGACAGTACTCCCGCTGGAACCTGAAGGTTGGCGGTAAGTATGGTGAGACCAACCTGACCGGATACATTGAAGGCGACTTCAACGGCAATGACGCCGCCAACGTATTTGTCACCACGAACCCCCACACCATGCGTTTGCGCCTCTACTACTTGAATGCGAAGCGAGGTATTTGGGAATTTACAGGTGGGCAGGCGTGGAGTCTGATCACCCCGAATCGTGTGGGCGTCGGTCCCATGGGAGCCGATCTCGCCACCACTCAGAGCACGGACGCAAATATCCACGTTGGCATGCCCTACGCGCGCGATGGCCAGTTCCGGGTGGCGGTCCACCCCAACGATCACTTTGCGTGGGCCTTCTCGGTTGAGAATCCACAGCAAATTACCAACGGCGAAGTTGCCAGCCCGACTGCCTTTTCGACCGTGTTAGGCACGCAGATTGACGGCGTTGCGACCGCCGGCGTACCCAATGCTTTCCCGGATTTGATGAGCAAGATGGCTTGGGACACCGCACTCGGCGGCCACGCCTTCCACCTGGAAGGCGGAGGCTTGATGACCTCCGCTAAAGTGACTGTCCAGCCGACTCCTGTAGTGACTGGCGAGACATTTAGCAAGCACACTAAAATTGGTGGTGGTGGCTTGGCAGGAATGAACTTCGAACTCGTCAAAAACCTCAGGCTGCTCGCCTACGGCGTCTATGGCGAAGGAGTGGCCCGCTACTTCAATGGTCTCGGCCCACAGTTTGTTATCGTTCCCGTGAGCAATGGCGCTGCGGCCTGTACCAATGCGGGCGGATGCGACATCGAATTGTCCATGGTTCACAGCGCCAGCGGCTTCGGAGGATTTGAGGCGCAGGTTGGCAAGAGGACACAATTGGCGGCTTACTACGGCGGCCAGTATTACCAGCGCAATGCTTTCCCCGATCTCACTTCATCGGCCGCCACCAAGCCCTTCATCGGATTTGGTGGTACGGGCTCGGCCAACAGCAACAACCGCGCCATTCAGGAAGGCAGCTTCGTTTGGACCCAGACGCTGTGGCGCAATCCTCAGTTCGGGGCTCTGCTACTGATCAACGACGCCAGCTATTCAACACGAGCCCCCTGGTTCGTAGCCAAGAACGCAACCACCGGAGCCCTGGTGGCGCCGAAGAACGCTCACATGTTTATGGATCACATAGTTCTGCGGTACGTTCTGCCGTAAAATGCAGTTCAGATACCTTGAACGAGAGCGCCGGTTCTACCGGCGCTTTTTTTACTTGCCCGGGATTGTTCGGATGCGTTGCGGCGACAACCGCCGTGCTCTGCGCAGGCAATCTCTTTCACGGCGTAAAATAGAGGCACCATGCGGGCTCTCTTAGTGCGAGTGATCGCCGCGCTGTTTTGCCTGCTCTCGGTTGGAGCAGCGTCTCCACCGGAGAAAGTCCAGGCCAAGCACGCCCAGGTTGAGGTTCTATCGCGGCAGACGGCCGTTCGCCCAGGCCAGGAGCTTCTGGTGGGGGTGCACTTCAGTCTGGAGCCGGGGTGGCATATCTATTGGGTGAATCCCGGCGACTCCGGACAACCACCGGCGTTCACTTGGCAGCTACCTCAAGGATTCAGCGCGGGCGAGATTCTGTGGCCCCGCCCGGAACGCATGCAGAGCACGGCGCAACTCGCGGACTACGGCTACCACGGCGACGTGCTGCTAGCGGTCCCGGTGCGCGTGTCTCCATCAGCGCGCACCGGCGCGGCAGCCATCACGCTGGAAGCCAAATGGCTGATCTGCCGCGAGGTTTGTTTGCCGGATCGCGCGCAACTGCAGGTCTCACTGCCGGTCGGACCTGAAGCCCGGGACAATCCCGCCACCGCTGGCCTGTTTGCCGCAAATGCCAAGCGTCTGCCCCAACCTTTTCCGGCAAAGTGGAAGGCGACTGTCCAGACGACCAAAGACAGCCTGGTTGTTTCCCTGGAGATTGGACGGACGCTGAGCCAAGCCGGCTTCTTTCCGCTCGACCCTGGCCAGATCGATAATGCGGCCCCGCAGAAGATCGAGGCCACGCCTCGCGGAGCGACAATCACGCTCACGAAGTCCGACTTGCTGGTCAAACCGATCCGCGTCTTGCGCGGTGTGCTCGTCCTGGCGGACGGAACCGCATATCATGTGGAGGCGCCAGTAGGCGCAGGAAAAGGAATAAAATAGTTCCGCAAGAAGGAGGAACAATGAGACAAGTGCGACATATAACCCTGGCGGCGGGCGCTCTGGCAGTCCTGGTGGTTTCGGCGCTCGCGGTCCGCCCGGGCGAGCCAGCCCCTGATTTCACTGCGGTTGACAGCAACGGAAAGAGCCAACACTTGGCCGACTACAAAGGCAAGTACGTGGTCCTCGAATGGCACAATCAGGGCTGTCCTTATACCAAGAAACATTATGAGAGCGGGAACATGCAACACCTGCAAAAAGAGTGGACCGCGAAGGGCGTGGTCTGGTTCACCGTAATCTCCTCTGCTCCGGGAACCCAGGGTTTTGTGACTCCTTCCCAGGAAAACGACTACTTGAAACAAATGGGCGCAGCTCCTACCGCGGTGTTGATGGATCCCGGCGGGTCGTTGGGCCATCTGTATCAGGCCAAGACTACGCCGCACATGTACATCATCGATCCCAGCGGAACGCTGATCTACAACGGCGCAATCGATGATCATCGAAGTTCGGATCAGGCTGACATCAAGAATTCGAAGAACTATGTTGCGGCCGCTCTGAGTGAAGCCATGGCCGGGAAACCCGTCACGGATTCGGCCACGACACCGTATGGATGCACGGTGAAGTACAAAGACTGAGACTCAGGATCGCCGGAATCGCGCGTGATCGCACGAGATCGCCGGAATCGGGAAACGGGTTGATGTCCGCGCCAGTGGATGTCAGCTCTGCTTTTTCCAAATTGTTACGCTGCTCCAGGTCCGTAGTTCGGCGATCACGCGCGATGGCGGCGATTACGTGCGATTTGAAACATGCGCTTACCGGAAGAGCTGCTGGCCGCCATTCAGCGCGAAGTTGAAAACATCGACAGGCGAGCCCTGGTTCGCTCGTCGGCAGAACTGACCCGTCGCTACCGGGCCGCTGATTTTTCCGCGCCTCCAATCCGGAACCAGCAACATCGCGCCGCGTACCTGACGGCGCGCCTGCCTGCCACCTTCGCCGCCAACTGGCGCGTGTTTGCAGAGATTCGGGAGCGCGCGCCCGATATTGCGATTAGCAGCTTTCTTGATCTTGCTGCGGGCCCAGGCACTGCGTTGTTCGCGGCGGCCGAGGTGTTTCCCGCATTGCAGCAAGCCACGCTCATGGAATCAGACTCTGCGTGGATCGAGATCGGACAGCGGCTGGCCGCCGGCCATTCCCTTGCAGGTTTGCGCCGGGCGGAGTGGCGGTGTTGCGATCTGCGAACTCCATTCGAGTGTTCGTCCCATGATCTGGTGGTGATGTCCTACGCGCTGGGCGAATTGCCAAAGTCCGCGGCTGAAGCGCTTCTCAGCCGTGCCTGGCGGCTGGCCAAACAATTTTTGGTGGTGATTGAACCCGGCACCATGCGTGGATTTGACGTAGTCCACTCCGTCCGGACATTTCTCCTCACACAGAACGCGGGCATTCTCGCGCCCTGTCCGCATCGCAATGCCTGTCCTATGGCCGGCACACGCGATTGGTGCCATTTCGTGCAGCGTCTGGAACGTTCGTCTGCGCACCGTCAGGCGAAGACTGGGTCTTTGGGATACGAGGATGAGAAATTCTCCTACGTGGCAGCCAGCCGGGAGATATTCCCGCCGCCGGCCGCGCGTATCGTGCGCCATCCCCGCAAACATGGCGGTCATGTGGAATTGACGTTGTGCGCGGGTGGCGGCAGCAGGATCGAGACACGGACCGTCGCGCGGTCCGAGGGCGCAATCTACAGGCTGGCCCGGCAATCCGAATGGGGCGATGCCTGGACTGAGTGAGGGATCAATCAACGGCGCGATAGGGCATTCCTGATAATTTTTTTCTAATCGTGGAAGACGGCATCGCCGTCAATCCCAGTCCTCTCATCCATTTGCGCGCCGGACAAAAAATGTCACGCGGATTATAAGGAAAATCTGTCTGGCGCCAGCCGCAAAAATCATTAGACTATCTGCTGCCGGACGACTCGCCATGGCTGTCTTACCCAAAAATCTAAGCTCACTTGCATTGGACGAGCATGAGCGTGCTTGTCTCGAGTTCCTCGTCATCAGCAACGACAAAGCGTTGTTCCAAACCGTCGCCATGGCTGTCGCCAGCGTGCACGGGAAGCTCAACTGCGCTGCCACTGCGGCCATGGCCCACGATCTCACAGCCCAGCGCCGTATGGATGGAATTGTTGTGGACATGGCGTTTCCTGGAGCTCTGGAGATGCTGAAGTGGGTTCGGGGCAGCAGCGTGAACCGCTCCTCGGTGATCTTTGCTTGCCTGAGTTCTGAGCCGGAGACGCAGTTGGCGGTCCACGCCGGCGCCAATTTCGTCTTGCGCCAACCACTGCTGCCGGAAAGAGTCGCCCACGTCTTCGCCACGGGCGTGCCCATGATGGTGGCAGAAAAACGGCAATACTTCCGCTATCCCTTGATGATCCCAGTGGAATTGAAGATCAGAGAGCGGGAAGTGGAAAGCACCATGTCAAACCTCAGCGAAGGTGGCATGGCCATCTGGTCGCTGTTCTATCAAGCGCCCGGAACGACGATTCACTTTGCGTTCGAGCTGCCGTTCGGCGGGCTGGTTTGCGGCGATGGCTATGTCGCATGGTCAAGCGGCGACGGCCTCGCTGGAATCAAGTTCCATGCGCTGTCCGACGAAGCTACGCGCCAACTCACGGCCTGGATTCAGCGACGCGTGAAGAGTGGCGTTTAGCTGTTAGCTGCACAAGGAAGCCCGCTTTCGTCTCGTCTAACCTGGCGACCAATCCCTACTGCTGTCATCCTGAGCGCAGCGCCGCGATCGTTTGTCCTTAAACGAGATTGATGAGCGACGCGCACTCACCCCGGCGTACGCCGGTGCTCGCGCTTGCTCAGAATGACAGCCTGAGAAGTTCGTCGGGTCCAAAAGAGCATTATGAAATGCAGGCGTCCATAGCCAAGAGCCAAATTGCGCCGGGAAGCCAAGAATGCCCAGATGTGTTAACGGCCAAAAGCCAAAAGCCAACGGCAATTTCCCACACAAAGGTAATCTTGCCGCCGTTCGTTGTCCGGCCTATAACAGACATCATAGGCAAGTCCAGGTATTGAGGATGTCTGAGAATCAGGAACTACTACGCGAGTTAGAGGGATACGCCCGCTCCGCAAACGGAGTGGAGTCTTTGATGGCCCAACTTGCGACCCGGCTCCACGAACGGCGGGCGCGATACAACTGGGTGGGTTTCTACCTGGTGGACGGTTCGCTGCCCAAGACTCTGGTGCTGGGCCCCTACGCGGGCAGTTTCGTGCCTCTTGATAAGATCTCTTTTGGCACGGGGCTCTGCGGCACTGCGGCCGCGACCAAAAAGAGTGTTGTGGTCAACAATGTCGCTGCTGACATGCGCTATATCGCGCGCGCGGACATGGTGAAATCCGAAATGGTTGTCCCTGTGTTGGTCAAGAATGAACTGGCCGCGGTCATTGACATAGAAAGCTATTTTGCCGGCACTTTCACCCCACAAGACCAGGAATTCCTGGAATCCTGCGGCGCGCTGGTCGGCCGATTCATGGAACTCCGGGGCATCGCCCCCATCGCGACCTCCGCGGCAGCGCGTTAGCAAGCCCCGCCTTTGAAGCCGCTCGAAGTATCCAGGGAATTCCGAAGATATAGCTAGGGGATTCGCCTGCCCAGCCATCGCACGATTTATATCGCAGAACGATGTATAATTGGCACGCATGTTTTTCAGGCGCCACCTGACACAGGAATTGTCTGTCGTGGCAATCTTGTGTACGCTGGCCATCTTTTTCTTTTCAGCTCCGGCAGGGCCGTATTCTGCGGTACACGGGCCTGTCACGGTGTTCCGCGCGCTTCGTTCGTCCTTCTCAGTGTTCTGGTCGATGTTGGTTGCGGCCTTCAGCGGAGTCGCTCTGCTCCGCTTGGCGCGCGCTACTTCTGTAGGTTCATCGCCCGGCCGGAAAAGCTCAGCGTTCGAAGGCCGGCAGCGTGGCGCTGTTCTCCGCTGTTAACTTCTTCTTCAAAGAAATCGGCCTGCTGTCTGTGAGAGGCCGTCTTGCGGCATTCCGTTCTCGGCGGCCGCGCAAAGCTCGAGCACAACTCAAAAGCGAACAGAGGCGAATTGGCCTCTGAGGAGGAACCCATGGTTAGACGCAAGTCTTCTCTTCGAATCCTGATGTTGACGGCAGCTTTTCTTCTGGTTGCGTGCAACAACAAGAAACTGGCGAAAGTCGCGCAGCCTGCAACGCCACCACTGCCGCCACCCGCGCCGACAGCCACTTTGTCAGCGGCGCCCAATAGCATCCAGCAAGGCCAATCAGCCGTCTTGAACTGGAATACCAGTAACGCAACCGACATCACCATTGAAGGCCTGGGCGTAGTGCCGTCTTCAGGCTCGCGTTCGGTCACGCCATCCGCTTCCACAACGTACACTCTGATCGCGAAGGGAGCCGGAGGCACAAGCCAGGCGGTGGCGAGCATCACCGTGAACCCGGTCGTCTCTAAGGCAGTATTGCCAGATGACGGCGATCTCTTTGCGAAGAATGTCAACGATGTGTTCTTCGACTTTGACGACTCCAAGATTCGCAGCAATCAGGCCGCTGTCGTAGAACGGGATGGTGGCTACCTTGGCCAGCATTCCAACATCAAGGTTTTGATCGAGGGACACTGTGACGACCGTGGCTCGGAGATGTACAACCTGGCGCTGGGGGAGAGACGCGCTAACGTGGTCAGGGAAGCCCTGATCAAGGATGGAGTCGATCCCAGCCGGATCAAGACTGTGAGCTACGGCAAGGAGAAGCCGTTCTGCAGTCAAGAAAATGAACAGTGCTGGCAAGAGAACCGGCGAGACCACGTTGTCGCGCAACGTTAAAATCTCGTCATAAGGGGCGGCCGCTGACCATGGCGGCCGCCACCGAGAATCTGGAATTTCCTGCCGGCGCAACCCCAAAGCCCCGTTAAATCATAAGCTTGCCGCCCAGATCCGCGGTCGATATCTTTCCGTCGATAAACCACCTTGCTAAAAATCCGGGCTTGCATATAATTCTTTCTCCGTTTCCCAGTTCCAAAATGGGCCCCATTCAATTTCATGGAGGCAGCATCATGGCAAGAGAGAAGGCCTGGGCAGTGGCGTTTGCGCGCAGCCTTGCATCCGAATTGCCGGCGGCTGTGCGGGACATTCCCGACAACCTCGGTCTAACCAGCCGGCAGATCAATCAACTCCGAGTTGCTTTTGAAAACCGTCTGGTCCAAAGCATGGGCGAAGATTCTGACGAAACGCCCGCAACGGTCGGTGACCGGATCGCAGCCGGTGGACAATAAGCCGTTCCAACCGACGGTTACCATATTGAACCGCCTGCGCCGTAAAGAAGCGCATCACAACATGAAAAGCGCGGCACCAGAATGAGGAAAGGAAATCCACTATGCCTTACGCCACAGAAAAAGCTTGGGCCGTGGCCCTTGCCCGGGAGATAGCATCTGACATTCCCAACGCGATCGCCAACGTGCCCGGGATCACCCTGAATCCCGACCAGATCGCGGCTCTGCAATTGGCTTTCACGGCTCGCTTAGTCCGAACGATGGGCGAAGACGGGGATGAGACACCCAATCAAGCCTTTGCCCGGGCCGAGCAACCCGAATAAACGAAACCGTCTGCCACGGATCAACGCGGATGAGTGCGGATGGACAAGAGAGTCAGGCAGAGGCTCTCGTGTCTAGGTTTTCCGTTTTCCTGCGCCGCGCCAGTCAGAGGCTTGCTGGAACCAGGTTTCCATGAGGCACAACAAAAAGCAGGATCCGCGTTCATCCCCGTCGATCGGCGGTAAGGGGTCGGTTCTCTGCCTTTGTAACCGCAATCCTCTATGAGAGTGTGTCTGGTCGGCGCTCCCACAGCGCATGAATTCGACGATGGCGCCTTAGGCGAAGCCGATGCTCTTCGAGCCATTGCCGAGCATGCTCCGCTCGGCGTCCTCAGTCTGGCCGCGGTTCTCGAAGAGCGCGGCCTCCGTCCGGAAGTCGTGGACCTGAACCGTCTCTATTACGACTTCCAGCGGAACAATGAGAAGAACGAAGACGACTTCAGCCGCTTTGCCGCGTCTTATTTTCGCGAGCGTCAATACGATTTCGTCGGTTTCTCGAGCGTTTGCAGCAGCTATCCGGTCACGCTGCGCATCGCCTGCGAAGTCAAACGCCAGCATCCGGCTTCCGTGGTCGCTTTTGGCGGGCCGCAAGCATCGGCGACCGACATCCCCACCCTGCAGGCGTATGCGCCGATCGATCTCGTGGTGCGCGGCGAGGCCGAGCAAACGCTTCCTCAGCTTCTCGACGCTCTGGCTCAGGGCCGTCACCTGGATGACATCCCCGGCCTGACTTTCCGCAAGAGCCAAGCCGGCGAGATCGTACGCACTCCCGATGGCGGGGGCATCACCGATCTGGATAGCCTGCCCTTTCCCGCATTTCATCTGGTGCCGGACATGGAGAAGTGCCGCTTCATGCCGCTGGAGCTAGGACGCGGCTGCCCTTTTTCGTGCACGTTCTGCTCCACCAATGATTTCTTCCGCCGGCGCTTCCGGCTGAAGAGTCCGGCGCGCATGCTCGAGGAAATGCGCCGCGTGAAAGCCACCTACGGCATCGACACGTTCGAGCTGGTGCATGACATGTTCACGGTGGACCGCAAGCGCGTGGCCGCCTTCTGCGAAGCCTTGCTCGCGGTGCCCGACAAGTTCACCTGGGGCTGCAGCGCGCGCACCGACTGCATTGACGAAGAGCTGATCGAGCTGATGGCCAGCGCGGGGTGTCGCGGAATCTTTTTCGGCATCGAGACCGGCTCTGCCCGCATGCAGAAGATCATCGACAAGGGCCTGGACCTCACCGAGTCTCGAGCCCGCGTCCGCTCGTGCAGCAAGGCCAAGATCAAGACCGCCGTGTCGTTGATTGTCGGCTATCCGGAGGAGACCAAAGACGACCTTCGCGCCACGATCGGCTTTTTCGCCGACTCGCTGCGCTCCGACCATGCCGATCCCCAGCTCGTGATCCTGGCGCCACTCGCCGGGACGCCCATCCACAAGCAGCACAAGGAGGAGCTGTTCCTCGAAGATGCCGATTCTGACATGTCCTATCGCGGCTGGGACCAGGGACCGGAAGAAAAAAAGATGATTGTCGAGCATCCGGACATCTTCCCCAACTTCTATTCGATTCCCACCATGCACGTCGACCAGGAATTTCTCAAAGAGCTGCGCGATTTTCTGCTCAACGGGATCAAGACGGCTCGGCGGCTTCTGCTGGAGTTGCGCCTTGCCGGCGCCGACATGCTGGACGTGTTCGAGGACTGGCGCGCCTGGCGGCGCAACCGTCAAGACGGCCTGCGAAGAGACGACCTGGCCGCCTACTACGCGGGGGAGTCATTCCCGCATGATCTGCTGGAGTTCGTGGAAGAGGAATATATCTCGCAGGGCAAAGCGGATCCACAGTAGAGGGGGTGGTTCTCTGCGGCCTTGGACAGGAACTTGCCACGCTCCTTAGATTGAAGAAAGTAATCCTCGGCGCATGTTGACGCTGGTCGAGATGCAAAGTCACATGAAGTTACCTCGTCCCTTACTCCTAGAGGGTTGCTATGACATCCAATCGTGACGGCGCTAACAACATTATGTGGTTCCTTGCCGGGCTCGGGTTCGGCGTGCTGGCCGGCATACTCTATGCGCCCCGCTCTGGGGACGAGACACGCGAGGCGATGAGAGAAAGCCTTGAAGAAGCAGGCGGCTACGTCCAAGATCGCGGCAGGGAAGTCCAGCAAAAAGTAAACTCGTGGGTCGATCAGGGGAAGCAGGTGGTCTCGAAAACCAAGAGCGCGGTTGTTCGAAAACGAGAGGAACTCAGTTCATCGCCGGCTCCAACGGCCACCGAGCGGCAAGAATTTGCTTGGTCAGCCAAACAGTTCATCGATTCGCGACCGAGCGGGCCCATTCTCTGAGCTCGTTGTAACTCATTAAAGTGGTGGTCCTGCTGATGCTCCGGGCTCTGCCATGAAGGGTTATCGTGGGTTCGATCGTGGATGAACCAGGCTGGATCAAAGTAGAACTGGATCTAACGCAAGTACGACAGGCGGCGTAGAGCTGAGGCTCATGCCGCCTTCCGTTCCTGATCCTGCCTCTGATTCGCTGGGTGTGCCGAGTCAAACCGGGTAAGAGCCGAGACGCCCACAATGGCAATCGACTGCATACGAAAGAAGTTCTTTTCTCTCTCATCCTCAAACGCCATAAACTCGGGCATGGAGGCAGCCAGCGTCGAAAGCCCCAAATCAATTTTCCTGCGCATAGGGAAGCCGATGCGGCGCTGGAGGCTGCCGGTACGGTCCGTAATTGCGGCGACTCCGGCTTCCGCGGTTCCACAGACCAGTGAGGCGATTGCTGCCCGCTTGTTCCTTTTCCAAAACAACGCAGCTCCAATTAGGAACAGAGCCGCAATCGCATAATCGGCAACCATATGGGCTTTCGGAGTGATCACCTTGGGTAAAGGTTTTCCAAGCAACTGAATGGATTTCTGCAGTAGAGCCACGCTCGCCCTCCTTTTGGTCAGATGCCGGTAGGCTGCGGGGTGCTCGCCATGACGCAATGAAAATGTCGCGTGTTGGCGCTTGGTCTTTCGCATTGTGACGCTATCCCTGGTGGTTTCCGTGGCGTTTTAATAAAGCATCTGAGTTCAAAACGCGAACTCTACTAGCCCTTCAACGACTCTGCTCGCCCTTCGTTAGTAGTTAGGAGAAGACGCCATGAAATCCCACGACATCCTGTATATCGGCGAATATCGGCAACTGGTGGCCACGAGGGCGGAGCTTTTGAGAAATTGCGGATACGATGTGGTCGAAGCCAACAACCTCGACCGCGCGGTGGAGGAACTTACTTCCCAAGAATTCTCGACCACCGTGCTCTGCCAGTCTCTAAGCCCCAACCACTGTTTGCGCCTGGCGGAAATCATTAAGGAAATCGCGCCTTCCACCGTTGTTGTGGTTCTTGGTCATGAGGTAGAGCAGGCAGACGTTAATCTGGAGACCCCGCTCGACCCGCAGGCATTCCTGAATTCGATTGGCGCCATTGCGCCGACGAAGGCAGGCCTAGTCGCATCCAAGCAGTCAATTGCCGAGGCGAAGACGCCGGAAGGGCCCTGGCCGGTCGATGAAGAAAGGACCGCCTGAGGTAGTGCACAGTACTGACGGCTGGTGATGCGGATCAGATGCTCAAGCTGCCTTGGTCCAATTCGGCCGACTCGGATACTGCTTCGCCGGTTGTGGTCTTGACCAGTCCTTGCAAAGTTCCGATCAGCTTGGCTAGTGAGAGGTGGAGCATCACGCGGTTGCGGGCTACGTCCGCGCGGAGGGCACGGGCATTAGCTACCAGTTCACGATGGACAGAGTTATGCCCAATTGTGGCCCGCGCACCGGCGAGCTGTTGAGTTCTTCTTTCCCGAGAGCGGGACCGGATCCACAGATCAATCTCAGATTTCATTGCCACCACGGCGCTGTGGTCTTTTCCCCATGGCCGATAGACCGGCATCTGCAATTCGGCTTCCCACCGCTGTGCCGTCCTGACGCCTCGCCCCAGGTACGAAGCGATTTCCTTCCAGGAGCTCAAAACTTCCGTCTCGGTGATAGCACCATTGGTGGCCACTTGGGTCTCCTATATCTGAGGGTCGGGCCAGTACGATAACTCAAGCGAATAATCGGCGAACAAAACTGCCGAAAACTATACCAAGATATTAACCCCACTGGGGGGCGGGAGTAAAGATTATGTCAAAGGGGGCGCCCGGTACTCCGGCTATTGACAATCCCACTTATAACAAAAACAGCATCTCCGGTGGCTTCCTAGCGCCGTTAGGCGCGACTGACAATAGCCCGGCAGGAACTGCCGGGATAGAATAGGGATCACGCGGAGTCCCGTTAGGGATGGCTGAAATTAATCATCGTCTTCGCTGAGCCCGTGCTTCTTCATGAAAATCTTCCATTCCTGAGCAAAGCTTCTCTTGGCATGATGTTTCTCTTGGTTCCGGATGTAATTCACGGTTCCCAGGATCTGGGAAATGCCGATGGTGAACGCGCCATATCCAACCTGCCATTCAAATCCCTTTACACCTTTCTCGTGCATCCACTTTGACGATCCCGCTTTGACGAGCTGGATGGCCTTGGCAATTGCCATCGTCGGAGGCAATGAAAGCAAGACGTGAAGGTGTTCGCGCATGCCACCTGCCTTCAGTGCCTTCATATCATTCGTGCGGGCAATCCCACCGACGTAAGACCACAAGCGGGTCTTGAGTTCGCTCGGGATCGAAGGCAAACGCTTCTTGGTCGAGAAAACGCAATGGAACAAAAGGCTGGTGTGCGTATGGTAGGACATAGGCTGGCTATTGTAGCTTCAGCCGTCCCTGCCGGGACTGTTTCACCTTTTTGTTCGTTTTCCCGGCAGTTCCTGCCGGGCTATTTTCAGTCGCGCCTGACGGCGCTGGGCGTCCCATGACGTCGCAAGGGAGTCGTAAATGGTTTGCATCGGACGTTCTGAATGCAGGAAGAACGCATCCTCGGTCCTCCTCCGCCTAAGCTTGCGAGGCGCGTTTAAGATGCGTAACGTCCAAAAGGGCCAGCACGACGCCCTCGATCTTGTTTTCGCTGGTGCGATAGGGAGTAATCCGCACGGTGTAGTGGGCGCCTTTTGCGTCCTTGAACTCGACCTGCTTGGGCTGAATGTCGCGGATCACGTCCAACACCCGCTGTTCCAGCTCGTCAATGTCCACCTTCATCCTGAGGTTGCCGATGGGGCGGCCAACGTCCACGGAGGACAACCCCAGCAACTGCTCGGCTTGTACCGTGAAGCGTCGCACGCTGAGGTCAGGCCCCAGCATCACGATAGGGATATTTACGCTGTTGAGCAGATTCGTAAGATCGTTATTGAGCTGCGAGAGCTGCATGTTGCGGTGCTGCATTTCCTCGTTGACGGTATTCAGTTCCTCGTTGGCCGATTCCAGCTCTTCTTTCGACGTCTGGAGCTCCTCGTTGGTGCTTTGCAGCTCTTCGTTGCCAGACTGGATCTCCTCGTTGGCGGACTGCAGTTCCTCGTTGGTCGCTTCGCGTTCCTCGATAATCGATTGCAAGTATTCTTTCGTACCCGCCAATTCCTGCTTGAGCTGTTCAATCTGGCGGTCCTTCATATTCTCGCTTTGCGGGCTTTCGGCCGTTTCCCGGGCAGGCGCAGGATGCGAATTAGGGCCTGTATCGGAAAAAACGATCAGAAAATTCTGCTCCGAGCTGCCCCCAATCTTGAACGGTGTAATCTCGATGTTCACAAGCCGCAGGCCGCCGTCTCTTTCGACCTGTACTCTGTCGCGGTTGACGATTGCATTTCCTTTGCGGGCCGACTCCAGGGTCTTTTGCAGCTCAGACAGGAGGCCGGGCCGGGCCATACGCAAGAGATTCAGGCTGGCCTTTCCTGGAGAGAGCTCCAGATAGTCAGCGGTATGGCCTCGAGTTTGCAGAATGTCGAGGTGATCATTGACTACTACAGTCGCGGGAGCATACTTGGCGAGGAGGAGCCGGTCGGCCTCCTTCTGCAAGTCAACAGGTACTTTCCGCGTCTCCGGCTCGCTGGTTTCGCGGATCGGAGCCTCATCCTTGCCGAGTTCAAACCGGTCCATGGCGAATCCGAAAGTCACTGGAGACGAAACGGGTTTCTTGCTGTAGATTTTGTTCTTTTTGTCGGCCATATCGAATAGCTCAGCTCCCGCGCCGAGCAGTCCTTCCGTGTTGCCGAGCATCAGGAAGCCGGCTGGGCGCAGTGCGTAATGAAAAACGGGTATCACTCTTCTTTGCAACACCGGGCCAAGATAGATCAGCAGGTTGCGGCAGCTGACGACATCCATCTTGGAAAACGGCGGATCGACGAAAACATTTTGGCGCGCGAAAACGCAAAGATCGCGGATGGATTTGCTGATCTGGAAGCCGCCTTCGACCTTATTGAAGAACCGTCGCAGGCGGGCAGGGGAGACATCTGCCGTGATGCTTTCCTTGTACACGCCCGCTCGAGCCTTCTGCACCGCCGAGTCGCTGAGGTCCGTTCCAAAAATCTGGATCGAGCTGTCCACGCGAATGTCAGTCAGGTATTCCACCAACGAGATGGCGTGCGAGTAGGCTTCCTCGCCCGTGGAGCACCCAGGTACCCACACGCGAATGGTGTCGTTCGGCGCTCGGCCCTTCAGCAATGTGGGGTATACGTGCTGCTTAAGCGACTCGAAAGCCTCGGGGTTTCTGAAAAAACTCGTAACGTTGATGAGGATGTCCTGGTGCAGAGCCTCAGCCTCGTCGCGATGCCCGCTAACATACTCAATGTACTTTCGCAGACTGGAGATTTTTCGGAGAGCCATGCGGCGCAAGATGCGGCGCCGCACAGTAGCCGGCTTGTAGTCGGAGAAATCGATCTTGCTGACTTGCTTCAGGATGCGGAACAGATGGCTGAGATCGTACTCGCCCTCGACCGCGAGCACGTCCACTTTGTCATCATGGCCTCTGGCAATATAAGGGTGCTGCCGGATGTTCTCCAGCTCCTTAGCGATGCCCGCCGGCGGCAGAACAACATCGACCGCGCCGGAAGCGATCGCGCTCGAAGGCATCCCGTCATACTTTGCGGACTCGGAGTCCTGAGCGAACGTGATCCCGCCTTCTCCCTTGATGGCGCTCAGGCCTAAGGTGCCGTCCGAGCCGGTGCCGGAGAGAATGACGCCGACCGCGTTGCTATGTTGATCTTCCGCGAGCGACCGGAAGAAAATATCGACGACCATAGCCGGCATCTGGCGCCGCGTGGCGAGCGCCAAAACTCCTTCATGGATTGTCATTTCCCGTCCCGGCGGGATGATGTAAACCTGGTTGGGGATCACGCGCATTCCGTGCTCCACCTGCAACACCCGCATCTTGGTGGCTTTGCTGAGCAGGTCGGTCATGCCGCTCTCATGGGTGGGATCGAGATGGGGTACAAGCACGAAGGCCATGTCGAGCTTCCGGGTCATGGCCTTGAGGAATTCGCTCAATGCTTCCAGCCCGCCGGCCGACGCGCCCACCCCAACGATAGGGAAAACGCTGGGGGTCGGGTCCTTGGCCTGGCCGGTATCCGGCGCCGCCTTGACCTTCTTGGAACCGCGATTTGAATTGGATTTCTTCATTGCAAAACCGCCTAGTCGTGGTTTCACATCATGCGAAAGGCAAGTTCCCGCCGCCTTCTCTTCAACCGTACATTATGCGCCTTGGAAGCAATTCGTGTGAAATGAGAATTGGGACCAAAACGCGAGATTGCCGGCTTGTTTAGGTGGCGAGGCGGAACTTAACCAAACGGAAACATTTACCGCCGCGGCGCGGAGGAAAGCCACAAGCAGTTCGGCCCAGGCATGAATACAGATCTCGTTCCGCATGAATTCGTTGTCGCCCCTGATTCGTTAGCACCACGGATCGTTTTCGGCAACGCCGGATTTGCTTCAGCCGGCTCCAAGCGCCGTTAGGCGCGACCACAGGGTAGCCCACGGTGCAGTCCCCAGCACGCGTCTTCGCGTGCTGGGGTACGGAGCCGTGGGTAACCGTAGTTATAATGCCGAGCGCCGGAGGCGCGCCACATGTCCTGCAGTTACATGCATCGCTTGGCAGCGGGGTTCGGCGTTTTTGGCGTGAGCGAATCGAACGTAAATGCTGTGATTCGCTACGTCCGGAACCGAGAGGCGCATCAAGAAAGTTGACGTTGAAACACACCGCGTGGCGTTTGATCCGCGATACGTTCTCGGATGATCGTGTGGCGCGCCTCTGGCGCTCAACTCCTCACTACGCGTACCCACGGCTCCGCGTTCCGCTCCGCCGTGGGCTACCGTGTCGTCGCGCTTCCGGCGCTCAGAGCCAAACTGAGGATGGATCGTCGTTATCGCCGCTCTGCTTCTGGTGTTGGCGTATGCACCAGCGGAGCAGGTCCCTCACAGCTTGGCCCGCTCCCGCTTCGCGGAACCGGCTCCGGGGTTCGAGATGGTGTCTTGTGGGGGTGGCGCGTCGGCGGGACTTGTAAAGCATTGGGTGGGATAGAAGAGCCACGACGGTTAGCAAAGTCTTGCGACTCGGCTTACCTTTGCCTTGCCAAGGTACTAAAATAAACCTAGGAGCGCCGGCTAAGTCCTTTGTGACTCGATGATCGGGAAGCGTCTGGACGTGCGGAGATACAAATGCCTGGCCGCGACATTATCGTGATGGGAGGCTCCGCCGGGGGCATCACGGCTTCGCGAGTCCTTCTACCATTGCTGCCAGGTGACTTGCCGGCAGCGGTTTTCCTGGTACTCCACCGCCGTTCCCTCAGCACGGAAGCGGCAACTCTGCACCGCATCCTCAGTCACAACGTGGAACTCAAGGTGGAAATGGCGCAGGACGCCCAGCGATTTAGCCACGGCCATGTCTACATTGCGCCCCCGGACTCGCATGTGCTGGTCGAAAGGGGTCGGGTCAGAGTCGAACGCAGCCCGGCGGAGAACCTCTCCCGGCCGAGCGTGGACGTGCTTTTCCGCTCGGCCGCCATGTCCTACGGGCGCAGAGTGATCGGGGTTTTACTAAGTGGAATGTTGAGCGACGGCACCGCCGGCATGTGGCAGATCTGGAAACACGGCGGCATTACCATCGTGCAGGATCCAAGCGAGGCATCTTACGCGGACATGCCAAACAACGCTCTTGCCAACGTCCCCGTCGACTATTCTCTGCCTTTGGCGGAAATCGCGAAAAAGCTGGTCGCTTTGACCAAGGAGCAGCCGAGCGCGCCGCCCATCACGGGTCCCCGGAGCGCGCGGGTTTTCATCGTGGAAGACGAGCGCCTGGTGGCTATGAACCTGGGAAACCGCCTGAGCGCACTGGGGTATGAGGTGGTAGGTTCGGTATCGTCCGGTGAAGAAGCGCTGCAGAAGGTTCCTGCTTCCCCGCCAGACGTGGTTCTCATGGACATTTGTCTGGAAGGAAACATGTCAGGCATCGAGGCGGCCAGACGGCTGTGGGAGCGGTATCAAATCCCCGTCGTGTATCTCACGGCTTATGCCGACGAGGAGACTTTAGATGCCGTGAAGACCTCGAATCCTTATGGATACATTGTGAAGCCGTACCGTCTCGAGCAGATCCACGTCGCGCTGCAACTAGCGCTGGATCGCTATGAACGAGAAGTGCTGATCGACCGGATGCCCGCACTCAAGCGATCACATGGAAAACAGATGGATACCTGAGCCTTACACGCCAAGGTGCGAGTCGCTATTCGCCTACAGCAAACAACATCTCTTTAATGACATCAGCGTGCTTGCGGTCGGCGTCGGCCTGATCCATGAAGCGCTGTTTCGTTGCGGTGTCCGGCATTGCATCCGATATTCTGGTAGCTAAGGCGGCCTTCTCTTCCAGAGCGCGCTCAGCAGCCCACAGGGAGGCCTCGACGTGGTGCCGCTGCTCTTCTGCCAGGTGGGCGGTCGTGAACGCGTGGCCGACCCGGCAACGGAAGCGCACCAGCTCACCTTCTTTCAACTCCCATAGCACACCGTGGCATTCAGGACACGCAAAAACGGACGGTGTTCCGGATCCTTCATCCGGCGCCGACACGCGGAGATTCTCATTTCCAGTCCGCACACTCTCTGGGCTTGATTCCGTTTCCTTCATCATGCCCCTCCTGCAGACAAGTTCTACGATCTTCGGACCTAAGGCCGAGGCCGGCAACACGAAGTCCGCTCCACCATACTTGAGGGCGGATTCAGGCATCTGCGGGGAGGCGGCGTCGGCTGGGTCTTGGACCAGGGCAACGCCGCCCCGCCGGCGAATGGCGTGCAATCCGGCGGTGCCGTCGTCAAGGCGCCCACTTAGGACGACGCCGATTACCCTCGCGCCGCCCACACGTGCTGCGGTCCGGAATAGCGGATCGATCGCCGGCCGATGCCGGTTTTCGCGCGGCCCTCGCATGACACGGACCACTCCGTCTTCAATTGTCAGGTGCCGGTCTGATGGCGCAACGTAGATCTGTCCAGAGCGAATTGCTTCACGATCGCGTGGGTGCTTAGCAGGCAAAGGCCCTGCACGGCTCAAGATTGCCGGAAGCAAACCAGGATCCTCTGCCGATACGTGAAGGACGATGAACACGGCCGCAGGCAGGTCACGAGGAAAACAGCGAACAAGCTGCTGCATTCTTTCCACGGCCCCGGCGGAGCCTCCCACGACGATAAGATCGCATGCCTGCAAAGTAAGTATCTTCTCATTCGGTGAGATGCCAAGCGGGTTGCCAAGATGCCCAACGCGCTGGCTTTACGGCGCATCTTGGCGGGGTAGTTAGGCGTTGATCTCCATGCGACAGGACTTGCGCGTAGCACTTGCTCACAGGGGAACGAGATGAATACCTGAGCGCCTGATGACTCCAGCTTCAGGACTGCATGCAGCTGTTCCGTGCGTCTTAGTTCATTCAAAACTTCTTCCTGTAATGTCCCAACGCGGTAACTCCTCCATTCTGGTCCCGTACACCGGTGACGGACCAGCGTGGATTGAAATCGTATTCAAGCTGGATCGATTGCCGTTGCGTGGAGGTGACATCGGTTGAGATAGTGAGAAACAGATTGCTGGTCACGCGCTGCTGAATGGCAATCCGCGCGCCCGGGTTCTGCCCGTTGCTGGAGCCAAAAGAAGGATCGATGCCCAACTGTGAGATGCCGGCTATCTTCGCAATCCGGTTGCCGATCTGGCTGCTGACGGCAGAGGCGACGAGCGATTGAGCCCCGAGTGCCAATGGCTGGCTAGGCTGGGCTCCGGCGGCTTCCGTGGTTTGACCGCTCGCGATCAGGTTGATGATGTCAGCGGGCGGAAGTGCGGGATCTGACGTGAAAGTCGTGTGCAGGCGTGTGGCCGGTCCCTCCAGGGACAAGGTAATGTCGTACTCGTTGATTCTTGTCCGAACCTGGAGGTTCAGCACCGGCTCGGTGCGGACAGGGTTGAGAAAATCTACAGTACCACTTTGCACCACGTAGCGATGGCTGCCAAAGAACAGCTCCCCTCCCGTAAGATCGGTGCGACCCAACACCACAGGTTGAGCCGCCGTGCCCACCAGGCGAAGGTTGGCGGTCCCACGAATGCTGACCTGGCTGCTTTCCAGGTTCATCTGCGCAGCCGATTGCAAGGCGACGTTCAGCCTCACGCTTTGCATGAAACCCCCCGTTGTGACCGGAGCGGATGTCGGACCTTCGAACTGCCGGGCGAAGCTGGCGAGATCGAAGTCTGGAGTGAACGAGAGGCGCTCGACGAGTACGCGACCGCCCAGGGTCGCTGCCTGCGGCGTGCCGGTCAAAGCGAGGCTGCTGACGAGAAGAGCGCGGATACCCTCCGGGTACCGCAAGCGAACGTTGTCGCCTTCCAGCCCCAGGTCGAATTGAACAGCAGGACGAAAAGTCGCACCACCCCTGGCAGTGACGGTCCCACCGCCCATCTCTCCCTTGAAACTGCTGACATCCAGCCGCGTCGGCGAAACTTTGATGACTCCGTTGGCGTGGTCGAGACCGAGAGGAACGTCCGGGTGATGTAGAGATGCATCCACAATACTGATTTGCCCGCTCATGCCGGCGGAACTCACGCCGCGTGAGTCGATGTCAAGGCGGACCTGCCCGCTGCTCTTCAAGTCTGGAACCAGCAACTGAGCAACGCGAAGATCAACCGCTCCCTTCAATGTCAGCGTCGCGGCATTGAGATTCCTTACCGGGATGGTGGCTTGCACGTTGATGGCGGTATCCGTTCCGTTAAGCTCGACCGGCTGCAGCACAGCTACACCATTCTGATAGTCCAGACGAATTGGCTTTGTGCTTCCGATCTGGAACTCTCTGTAGGTCACCGCCAATGCCGGCATTTCCACATGACCTTCCAAGCGTTCCTTATCCCCCAGGGGGCCACGGAGTGTTGCATGCAATTCAGTCTGGCCGCTCACATTCTCGGACCGGGCCGGAGAATAAAGAGCCACCAGTGGGCGCAGTTGGATGGGGCTGGTGTCCAGACGCACGTCGGCCATATAGGGCGCTTTGATCCCGACTGTTCCATTTGCTTTGACCGATGTGCCTTCCACACTTGAACCGAGGTCGATGGTCGCGACCTGATTGCGGATGGTCGCATGCAGAGTGGCATCGTGAATCGTCTGCGTCCGTATGTGAAGCTCTGGAATCGCCAGAGTTGCATCCATCTGCGGTTGTTCCACAGTGCCTGTGCCCGATGCGTCTATGTTGGCGGCGCCGCTAATCTCCACATGCCGTGCCTTCACGGCCTCCAGATTGTCCAAGCGAAGACCAGCCGCGTGGAATTGAAAGTCGTAGCTACCCGTTTTAGGATCCACTCTGGCCTCACCCTTCGCCGAGCCCGCCGGCAGCCGGGCAGCCAGATCCGCGTGGACGGAGTTTCCATCTCCCTGAAAGTTGAGAGTGATGTTCTGGATCGTCTCGTTGGTGATAACTCCGTTGGTTAGCGTGATCTTGCCCTGTCCAGAAGGATTGAGCTGCGAGCCATGCAGGGAGACGTTCATCGCCAGGGTCCCCGCAATTGGATAATCCTTGCCGGCGAATTTCTGCAGGTCAGCAACGGAAAGCTGAGAAGCATAGAGAGTAAGGTTGATCGGATTCGCCGGCATGTAGGACCAATGCGCGAGTCCTACGCGAACGTTGAAAGTAAAACGGCCCTGTGTTGCCGCCTGCAACTCACCGTTTTCCAAAGCCAGCACTGAGGGATTCGCGCTCACATCGGTGTGCAGAGTCCGCCATGTGCTCCCCTTCACCCTAAAATTGGTCGCTTCCAGCTTGCCCCGAATTTGAGGTTGATCGAGCGAACCCGCGACCGTTGCGGCGAGCCGGGCACTTCCATATAGGCCAAGATTCAACGAATCCGGTGCCGAAGGAGTCTCGCCGGCCTCGCGGAAATTTGCGGCCAACAATTCGAGCTCATGAAGATTGTTCGACGTCATGAGAACCTGCAGTTGCGAGTTGCTGCTCACCTTCCCATCTAAAACAATCGAGGTTTGCGCAGTGCGGAAATAACTCTGATGCAATGCGACCTGTTGTGTAGCCCGCGAGTAGTCGGCGTGGACTGCCCCGTTCACGGGCGTGGTGGGATTGCTGCCAAGGGTTCCGTTGAAAGCCGCGTCGGCGTGAGCAATCAGATTCTTCAGGCTCTTCGCCCAGCTAGCTTCGACCTGTCCGTCCACATGTCCTTTCAGTCCAGCTTGTTGCAGGGACTGATTGCGGGGGAGCGCCTGGTCTAAAGAGACGCTCCGCAGTGACGCGTGGAGCGTTCCTTTCTGGGCGCCGAGAATATCGCGTACGGTAAGCCCTCCATCCAGACTTCCTCCAAGGAGTTGCGCATGCAGACCGTCCACCATGGCATTTCCGTCTTCGAGTCTGTAACGCGCCTTCAGGTCACGAATGGCGCCGCGGAAGCTTGCTGTTGCGACTTTGAGTTCCCGGCTGCTGACGGCGCCCGCCAGCTTGACGCCTTCCAGAAAGGGACGGTCGCCGCGTGGCCGGTAGTTGAGCAGCCCGGTCAACTGAACATCGCCCGCGGGCACGCTCGAATTCCTGAGGACTCGTGCCAGATCACGCGTGGCTAGTTGAGCGTCATATGTGACCTGGATTTGTGGAGTGCCCGGGTAGTCTTCGACAGAACCTTCCAGGACGACTCGAGAGCTTCCCGTCGCGATCTGCGCTTGATTCAGAGTAAAGGTCCTGGGCGTGACCTCGAACCTGGCGTCCAGATTGTGAGCCACAGGAGCGTACTGTCCGTAGTGGATGTTCCCGTTGCTGTAGCGCAGCCCACCGTAGTAGCGCGTCTGGTTGGGATCGAACGCCGCTGTGAACGCGAGATCGTTCAATGTGGCATCAATACCCATTTTTTGATCGTTGTAGTAAATCTCCCCGTTATGGATCGCAGCCTGCCTCACCGCAAGTTCAAAGATGTTGACGGTGCTTTGACTTGGCTGCTGCGGAGCCGGCAGATTGCTCTCACCTGCTTTGTTCACAGAAACGCTGGCGACCGGATGGTCTGCGATCAGACTTTGCAAGCTCCACTTCCTGCCCAGCACAGAATCAATCTTGAAAACAACTTCCAGGTGGTCCGCAGTGAGCAATGGCCTCTCCGTGCCTGGCTCTCTTCCGTGCACCACGATTTCGTAGAAATCCAACCGCAGGCTGCTGAGGCTTACCTTGAAATCGCGCGCTGTTGCCCGCGCGCCAGTGGATTCATTGATGCTGCGTTCCACGCGCTGAAGAAGGTACGCACGAAACCTCTCGCTATGGTTCAAGAGCAGGAAGCCGGCTGCGACGGCAAGAAGGATCAATACAACAATTCCGCCGGCCGCCCAGAAAACAATCTTTTTTGCCGCCATGTGTCCCTCCTTCAGAATGCCTGGCCCAGCGTGATGAAGAACTGTGTTGATTTCACCCCGGGGACGTTGTTCACCAGATGGCCGATATCCACGCGGATTGGACCCACCGGCGTACTGTAACGAAGGCCGCCGCCAACGCTGTTCGTATATTGGCCTCCAAAGCTGCCGAGACCAACGCTGCGGAAGACATTGCCGCCATCGTAGAAAACCGCTCCGCTCAGCTTGCTCATGATCTTGAGCGGAAACCGCAACTCGGAGTTCAAGATCAATAACTGCTTGCCGCCGACCGGCACGCTGATCTGGGCGCAAGTAGCAGGGTCGTTGGGGTTCCCGCACACCGTAACCGCCCGTTGCGGCCCGGCCCCGTTGAGCGGGAATCCACGCAAGGAGCTTCCACCACCGGTGAAGAAGCTTTCGCTCAGTGGTATGTGGGCCCCTCCGAACGACTCTTCCAGACCCAGGCGCACGCTGTTCGCCCACACCAGTCCTCCCTTGAGGGGTGCGTAGTAGGCAATCTGCCCCAACCCGCGTACAAAACTGGTATTTGAGCCCAGAGCCATGGGCGTGAGATAGAGCTCCAGGCTTTGGTAGATGCCT
>DATFQZ010000235.1:0-29812 GCA_035263765.1 Candidatus Angelobacter sp.
AACGTTAATGCGCGAGTCTTGGTCATCGTGAAAAAAACCCGAAACCTTCAACGAGAGCGAAATGGCGCCTCCTCAAAACCTAAGGCGTCGACGCTCCCCTACGCCCTTGACACCGCCGTCGTTGTTATAGACAACATGACAGCAGGTGAAGGTAACGCGCGAGATGAAAGGTCGCGGAGCGGGAAGGCCCGGAAGAATGCATCTGTCTCAAGGGTTGCTTAGAGGCAGAACTCTTCCTGAAACACCTCTTACTTCGGCGAATCGCGATGCGTGACTTTCACCCTGTAGCCGGGCTTGGCCAGGCGCTTCTTGACCTCTTCGGCGATCATCACCGAGCGGTGCTGTCCGCCGGTGCAACCGAAGCTGATGGTCAGATAGCTCTTGCCTTCGCGCACGTAGTGCGGAATCAAGTACACCAGCAGGTCGGAAATGCGGTCAATGAACTCCTGGGTCTGCGGAAACGAGCGGATATACTTCGCCACCTGAGGATGGCGCCCGGTCAGCGGGCGGAATTCAGGAACGAAGTGGGGATTAGGGAGAAAACGCACGTCGAAGACCAGGTCTGCGTCGTTAGGCACGCCGGCGCGGTACCCGAAGCTGACGATGGAGATCAGGATGTTCTTGTCGGCGCTTCCCCCGGTAAATTTCTCGGTGATGTGCGAACGGAGCTCGTGCACCGTGAAGCGCGAAGTGTCCACCACCAGGTCGGCTAGGGTGCGGATTGGCTGGAGCATGCGGCGCTCGCGGCGCAGTGCGCTCTTCACCGTGGAGTCTTTGCCCAAGGGATGGGGCCGGCGCGTCTCGCTGAAGCGCCGCAGGAGGTATTCGTCCGCCGCTTCCAGAAAAATCACCGTCGTGCGCAGTTGTTTCTTGAGCGAACGGATGATCGCCGGCAATTTGCGCAACTGCTCGCCTTCGCGGATGTCGGTGACGAGCGCCGCCCGCTCGATCTCTTCCGACTGCTTGACCAAGTCGGCAAAGCCAGGAATCAGGCGGATGGGCAGATTGTCGACGCAGTAGAAGCCAAGGTCCTCGAACGCTTTGAGCGTGGAAGCCTTACCGGAACCGGACATTCCGGTGATGATCACCAGATGAGGAGCGCGATGATATCGCCGGGGCTTGGCCCCGTTGCCACGCCTGGATTTCGTCGCCGACGGCACTAGAGCGATAGTACCACGAAGAGAATTTTCGTCTTGAGGGCGAAAAGCTCCTGCGTTTTCATTTCTTTACAAAGTGGGCACCGGCCTGGAGTGTGAGGCTTACTCCTTCATGGGGTGGAGCAGACTTTCAACCCTTTCGACTCGGCGATGCTCCGTCCTCCACGGGGTGGAGCAGGCCTTTAGGCCTGCGGTCAGGCTGCTATAATCTGCCGGCTTCAGCCGCTGAGGTGCGGTGCTTCCAGAGATCACCTCAACACAACACTCCGAGCGCCGGAGGCGCGACCACAGGATAGCCCACGGCAACGCCGTGGGTAGGTGAAAAGAAGTGGGAGCGCCAGAGGCGCGGCACAGGGTCTTCACCAAAATTCGTACCGCGGATCGAATGCCAAGCCGTGTTTCTCTAGCAAGGCACCGAACCCGGTTCGAACGTCATCTTTCGATAATATGCTTCCTTGTGTCGCCCCTCCGGGGCTCTAATCTCGTACGCTTTTTACCCACGGCTAGCGCCGTGGGCTACCCTCTCGGCGCGCCTCCGGCGCTCGGTTTCTTTCTCCGAGCAACCGCCTGGCTGGGACCTGGTTTGAATGGCGGAGTAATCTCAACGCTGTTGCCGGGCAGACGAATTGTGCGAACTTCGGGGGCAATAACAAAAGGTGCGGGCTAATCAGAGGTACTGGCAGCAGCCGTCTCGAGCGCGGGAAGCTCGGTTTCTTTTGACATGGAGTACATGGCGCGCCAGGCGCGGCTCAGCATGCGCGACTCCATTTGTGCCTTCCATTCCGCTGCGCTCTGCTCCGCCAGCCCGCGCGCAGGTGAGGCTGGAACCCCGCGCAGAAGCTGGCAGTACTCGCCCAGTTTCTCCCAGGCATCGAAGAGACGGCCTTCCGACCACAACAGGGCGGTCGCCAAACGAAGCTGTTGCCAGGGGGCCAATTTGCGAGTCGAGATCTTCGAAGCCCACGAGCGCGCCTTTGTGCCATCTTCACGGAACCAGGCCTGAAAGACCGCTGCTTCCAGGAACACGCGGTCGCGGAGCCCGGCGGAAGCCGCAGCCGGGGCCGCCAGCGTCTCTTCCAGATATTTGGTGGCGGCAGTGATGTCCTGCCGCTCCGCCGCCCAGAGGTAGCCGAGCCAACGCGCGGTCACCGCGTCGCGGCTTTCGTCATCGAAGGCGGCGGCTTTCACCAGCGCCGCTTCATCCCAGGTGCGGGGATGTTCGCCGCGGGCCAGAGCCATCTGCGCCTGCAAGATGAAAACCCAGCGTTCGGCCGCGACATCGTTCTTGAGCAGCATGAGGACGCGTTCGCCGTCAGAGAAGTTTCCTCTGCCGGCATCGGGAAGCAGTTCCGCCACTCCTACCAGGAAGGAAAAGCCGGACAGGACATGCAGGCTGAAGGCCGTCAAACGTCCCGGGGTCATAACTTGAGCGAAGGTTTCCACCACCAGCGTGAGCGCCAGGCTGGCCAGAGGTCCGCCGATGGCAACTGTCAGGAGACGCCGCGGCAGGTGATCGAGTTTGCGCGGCGCAAGCGAGAGCTTCGCCAGGCGAAGCCCTTGACACGAATAAAGCTTTTTGCTGACGGCAAACGCGCCGGGTGCGGATTCATCGGGGTTCCCCGGAGCCAGGCGAAAACCTTCTGTCCAAGCTGCTAGAAAGTGGCCGGCCTCATGCGCGGCCAGCGCCACAAGCAAGGCCGTGCCTGGAATTGCCAGGCACGTGATCAGAGCAGCGGCGATGATTCCGCTAGACAGCAGGGATTCGGCGACGCCGCGAAACCAGGGAAGCCCTACGATGGCCAAGATGACTGCGCCACTGAAGAAAAAATACTCGCCTGCGCTCAGCCGCCAGCGCTTTCGCGGCGGCAAGGAACGCAGCTCGTCCAAGACAGGCGTGGACGTAGGAGAATACTTGGCTCTTTGTGATGTATCGTCCGCGAGTTCCATGGGGAGCGTATGAACCGTAAGCAATCATAAGTTCATATGCGTCCCGGGACACCTGTTCTTAGGTCGATGGTCTTTGGTCACGTACCAAGTTACTAAAGAGATCGGAAGACGCGGACCCGATGGAATGGCGATCCGGTGGAGCAGGTCGTCTCTGATTTGCTCCACAGAGTGTGTAGTCACAGGGTGGAGCAGGCCTTCTAGGCCTGCGGTAAAGGCGCTGCAGAGATCGGCTTCAGCCGCTGAGGTACTGGATCCAAGCTAGATCTGAATGACGGATGTGCGGAGCTGTAAGGGTAATCTTCCGGCTTTGAGGCCAGGTGGCGCTTCACCGGATTTTGCCAGATGTAGTCCTTGAACTTTTGGTATTCAAGCGAGTCCCGCACTCGCCGATCTAAAAAGCTGGGTTGCCAGACCTCTCTCTTCACTTTCAGACTCTTGTTAAGTTGATAGGAGAACCCACCCTTAGCAAACTGCATGGCCCGCTCCAAAGTGATTTTGGTTGGCGTCAGGATCAGGTGAAAATGATCAGGCATCACCACAAATTCGTGCAGCTGGTACTTCTTCTGCATTCTGTAATTCAGCAAGACCTCAATGAACAGGCGTGCAATCTTCTCAACCTGAAAGAGACTTCTTTTTTCGAGGACATTGCCAGTTACAAAGTAAGTGGATTCAGTGGTCACACCTCGATGAGGAATAGACAAAGCGCACCTCAGCGGCTGAAGCCGGCAGATTATAGCAGCCTTCCGCAGGCCTAGAAGGCCTGCTCCACCCCGTGACTGCCGACTCTGTCGAACAAAGAGACCCGAAGGCATATTCCACCCGCTCGCCCGATCACCCGATTCTTCCTCATTTCCACGCCTCTCCCCCCAGCCTGACCCTAAACCCGGCGCGGAAGGTCAGCGGCAACGCGGGAAACCCGATCACCTGCGCGGTCTGCTGGCTCGCCAGATTGTCAACCGCCGCATAGAGCGACACGCGACGGCTCACAGCGAAGTTGCCGCTCCAGTCGAACTGCTGGTACGCGGCATCAAGATTGCGATTGGGCAACAGCATGGTGTTGCCGAAAAACGGATCGCTCAGGAATGTGCTGTCATCCCGGCGGCTGACCAGGGTCCCGCTGAAGGCCGTGGTCAATCTTCCGCGGGCATACGCCAGCCGGAAGCTTCCAGTGTGCGGCGCGCGGCGGAACGGACGACTACCCTCCAGAGGCGCGAAGGCTCCAATCGGCACGGTGGGAAACGCCGGGTTGAAGGCGCAAAACGTCTGGTTGGCAGGCAGGCAGGAGAAAGCGTCATTGGTGAAGGAGCGCTCGAGGGTTGCATCCAGGTAGGTGTACGCGGCATGCACGCTGAATCCGTGTCCCAGGGCAAGATCGATCTCGGTCTCCGCGCCCAAAGCGCGAGTATCACCGGAGTTGAGCGTGGCTCCGAAGCCGGTGGCCAGCGCGTCGGCCAGGGGAACGCCCAGCGCCTGGAGACCGGGGATGCCGACAAACTCGATCTGGTTTGTGAAGCGGTTATAGAAGAACGTGGCGGCAAATTTCGCCCGTCCGCGCCAAGCCAGCTGTTCCAGACCGACGTCAAAACTGCGGGAGCGTTCCGCGGAGATCGGGACCAACCCGAGTTGAGCGATGCTTTGCGGTCCGTTCGCAGTGCCGGACAGCACGGCGAACAATGACAACGCCTGGTCAGAGATGGAGGGCGCCCGAATTCCCTGCCCGTAGTTAAATTTCAGCTTTGTGCCGTTGAAGAATCCCGTGCTGCGCGGACGGACAAAATAGTATGCGCCCGAGACGCGCGGCACCGCGGCCACGCCGAACACAGCATTTTTTTCGACGCTACCGCCCAAGGTTACGTAGACACGGCTTCCCAGGCTGCCATGCACCTCGGCGATCGTGCTGAAATTGTTGCGGTTCGCCGGCGTCTTGCTGCCAAAATTCAGAGTGAAGCCGCGCTCGTCTTCGTAACGGAAAGCGAGCAGCCCAAGGATCCGCGGGCTGAAGCTCCAGTCGGTCTGAAAATATGCCGCGTCCTGCTTGGTCGATCCGCTGGTGACCATGGGGTACACGCCGCCGAAATCGAGAATGGCCTGCCCGGTCGTGCTGAATCCGTTGGCTCCCCGGATGGTCACCGTCTGGCCGAGATAGTTCAGGCCGAAGCCAAAGCCGTTGTCGAATGGAATCCCGGTGGGCGTGGGGTTCACATCCTGGATGCGCAAGCGCGTGGCGGTGTAGCGCAGCAGGTTGTGCCAGCGCGGGGTGGTCTGGTTCTGCAACGTCACGCCGAGATAGCCGTCCTGGTCGTGCTCGGAAGAATCGTCAGGGATGGCGAAGAACTGGATGGTGTTGGGCTGTCCCAGCGTCGTCGTGGTGTAGCGTCCGGTGAGGCGCAGTTCGGTGGTGGCATTCAGAGCCAGCCCCAGGTTGGCAACGTAGGTCGCATTGTTAAACGTGTTGTTGGGGATGCTGTTGTCGGTGTCGAAGCGGGAGAATTCGCCGAAGTAATCGAGGCGGCGAAACGCGCCGGCCAGGTCCCCGTCCTGGTGGCGGCTGTGGAAGTTTCCTCCGTCGAGCGCGTACGAGATTTCGGGCAGTGGCGTGACGCCGCGGCGCGTCGTCAGGGTAACGACGCCGGCCATGGCATCGGAGCCGAACAGCGCACTGTTAGGCCCGCGGAGGACCTCAATCCGCTCGACGCCTGTGGTCGCCAGCGTTCCCAGGTTGACGACGCCGCCGATGTCGTTCATCGGAATCCCGTCCACCAGCACTTTGCTGGCGTTGCTGTCGCCGCCGCGCAGGAAGATCGCCCCTTGCGTGCCGCGCTGGCCGGCTTGCAGGATCTGCGCGCCGGGAACTTGCCGCAGCGGTTCGAGCACGTCCAGCCGCTCGGCGAACTCGTCGGCGCGGATAACGGAGACCGAAGCACCTGTTCGCGAATCCGGCACCGCAGTCCCCGTGGCAGAAACTACCAGCTCCTGGGTGACCGGGCCGATCTTGAGAGCCAGATTCTGCTGCGCCGACCTGCCGCCGCCTATATAGATGAGAGGGCTGTCCTGGCTGGCGAAACCAGGCGCTGACGCCCGCACACGATAGTGCCCCGGAGACGGAGCGGGAAGCTGAAAGTTGCCTTGGCCGTCGGTAGCCCCGACGGCGACTTGCTGGTTTCCTTGAAGCAGCACAACTGTGGCTCCCGAGACCACGGCGCCCAGCGGATCGGTGATCACACCGCGCACTGCGCCGGGGCCGGAGGCGGAAGCGGGAATGGAAAACAGCATGAGCACAACGAGAAGAGCACCTTGAAGAAACGCGCCGATCGATGATGGCCGTAGAGACGCGGCACCGGGGTCCCCAGACCAGGCCGGTTTTGCCTGGGCTGGGGTGGAGGCTTTGCCGCGTCTCACATTTGAACCCCAGGACGCTTGATGGGACGTGAATTCTCCGAACGACACATGATCGGTGATGCATGCAGAGAGACGTGGCGGTGCCACGTCTCTACGTCCAGCGGATCGCAATGACCGACAATCGTCGCGAAACGTAGCGAATTCAGTGGTGACTCGAGACACTCTTGCGCGTGCCGAGATATGCTTCTGAAGCACGCAAGCACCGGCAAGAGTGCCGGTGCCACAGGTGCAATGAACGGCGGCGACACGACGAAGCGATTTCATAGCAAGTCTCCTTCGCCTCGAAAGGCGGAGTTGATCGGGTTGCTATTCGCGGAGGCACAACTACCGGCAGCCTCCAAAGGAACTTCTTGAGAAAGCTTCCGGCTTTCCAGCGAAGCCGGAACGCCCACAGGATGGGCATCTGGCCGGTCTCCTGACTTACGCCTCAACGATCTTGAGCGCCTTCCCATCCGCCGCGGCGGACAGTGGCTGTTGCTCATATCTCGGCGATTACAGTTGCGCGGCAGTAGCGGAATCTCACCGCCCTTCCCAACGCCAGACGGGAAATAGTTATAGATGAAGACCAGGGAGGTGGTCAAGAGCATCAAGAGTTGGTAATTGGGTAATTTGGTAACTGGGTAATTGCCAAGACCGTCCGCAGTTTGGTTTGTCAATTACGCAATTACCAACTTACGAAATTACCAACTCTTCTTTAGAACTTACACAGCTTGGTCGCGTCACGCACGAAGTCGGGGAGCTTGCCCTGGCTCTGCTTGACCAGAAGATCGTCGAGGAACGCCGAGTGGGCTTGTGGATCGGTCTTGACGATCGCGGAATAGGCTTTCAACAAACTCTGCATTCCGGCCAGGCTCTCCGCGCGGCGGTCGCCGGCCTGATCCGGATGCTCGATGATGAACACGGCGCTGGCTAGCCGGAGCTGATCCCACATTTCCGTCCGGTATTTGTACCTGGGACGTCGCAAGTCCTGAAGCAAACCGGTGCAGGTGAGGATGCGCACATCCGGGACGTCAAGCAACCATTGCTCCGCCCAGTCGCGTTCCGGATAGAGAGTCGGATCGAGCGGCGTGCTTTCCAGCTTGTGGGTGATGGCTACTACGCGCTGGCGTTCTTCTTGCGTGGACGGTCCGCGCATTGCCGCCGCGACCGTGGCCAGCGCGAGTGCGATGAATCCCAGAAGCAGAATCCCCAAACGGGCGGATAGGTTAGCGGATTTCATCCTTCACCCCTCACTCGGGTGCCAGGCATAGGCCTGGCCGGTCCAGAAAAGAAAACCCTTTTTCTTGTTGCGCTGCTCGTAGATGATCTCGGTCCGCTGTGGGAGATGCATCTGGCGGATGGCTTTCTCACCGATGGAAGGTCCCAGGCGCAGAAGAGTTGCGGCAGCGTTCTTCACCAGGTATCCCTGGCGGGCTTGCGGGTCGCGCCAACCCTGGCCGCCGTACCCGTGGATGATGGCCAGCAGCACTTCTCCTTCTTTCACTTTCGCCGCCGGAATCACGGGGACGGAGACGACATGCTGGTTGGTCGGGGGCGCAATGAAATAAACGTCCGCGTCCTGGATGATCCAGTTGGCCAGCTCACCGTTGATGTCGGCAAGCTTCCCTGGCGCGGGATGGACGATCATCGCCAGGTCCTGGGCGTCGTCGCCGTTGAAATCGCCGGTGATGAAAACCGTACCTTGGGCCTGTTCGAGCAACAGATCATCGCCAAAGACGCGATGCAACGCGCTGGCCACCTCCGCCTCAGTGGGCGGCGCGAGTTGGGGCGACGGAGACTCAGGACCCTTCTGCGGTGCGGGCGTACTCACGGGAATGGGTTTCTCCATCCGCCCTTCACGTGTGCTTTGTTTGCAACTCACCAGCGCCAGCAACGCGATCATGGCGCCGTATCCGGCTGCCTTCTTCCACATCCGACTCATTTGCACGTTCCCCTGAGAAGTGGCGCGAAAGTTAACTGCGGCGAGACATTTTACTCCAACGCCTCGCCGCATTGGCTACTGCATATTGCTTACCTACAGCGATTGCAAGAAGGCAACCAACTGGCTCTTCTGAGTGTTGCTTAGACCACGATAGTTGTTGATCACTCCCGTGGCTTCTCCGCCGTGACGCAGGATCGCGTTGTTGCGGGTAAAGGTTAGCAGATCGTGCATCATACGGCTCCTGAAGCGCAGTCCCCACAGCGGTGAGGTGCGCATCTTGTTGGCCGTTTCTTGGCCGCCGTTCTGTACGATCCCGTCGCCGGTACCCACGTCGTGCAGCAAGAAATCACTGTACGGGTGGATGGTTTTGCCGCCCAGCGCCGGAGGAACGGTAAACGCTCCTTGATTGATCACTGTCCCTGCCGGCGCCGTCGTAATTGACGTCACGTGGCAGATGTTGCAGCCGATGGCGTTGAAAATCTGCGCTCCGGCTTGCGCATCCGAGGTGGCGGCTTGCGCCGCATCAACGGGGATGGCCAGCGTGGCCCGCATGAAGCGAGCCTGGTGGTCGATGTCCGCCAGTCCGTCCGGACCGGGTTGGTCTTCAGGATCGGCCACTGTGTCGCAGACACTGGTGACGTCCGTCGGGTTGAAGCGGTTGGTGATGCCTTGCTCGTTCAAGTAGGCATCGCTGGCGAATGACAGCAAGCTCGCCTGCTGGTTCTTCCAGCCAAAGCGTCCGCCACGGACTGCGCCGTTGGCTTCCGCTACCGGTACCTGGATGAACTGGCCGGCAATCTGCCCGCCGCTCTGACCCGGCTGGTTGTTGGCGATTGTATTCAGCGTATTGCTGTCGATAGCTTCGACAAAGCCGTCGCCCAGCGTGTTGGTGGTAGCGCGCAGAGCGTTGACGGTCTCTGAGCCTGGCACCTTCTCTACGGCCCCGTCGCAGATCGAGCGATCGTTGACCAGAGAGCGATTGGGAACGGTAACGTTGGAGTTGTCCAGCGTGATGCTGGGATTAACGAAATTGCCGGCGCCATCCGTATGGCCGACGCGCAACTCCGTCACCTGGCTGGTGCCGCCAACGTTTACGGTCGCGTGGCAGTCTACACAAGCGCGGGCGTTGTACGTCGGACCTACGCCTTGCGCGATGTCTTCTTCTTCCATGAAGACACTCATGTCGGCGGCAAGGGTTGCGTTGTCAGTAAAGCCGTTGCTGGTGACTTGCCCTGCAGTCGGATCATTATGGAGGGCAGTGCCAAAGCCAGTCGGTGCTTGGCTGGACTGGGCGCCGCCCACAATAGCGAGCGCCGCAGCCAGAGTGATCAGACACAACAAAACGGGGATATTTCTCCTCGTCATTTGCGAGTTCCTCCTAAAAATTTCCGGAAATGGGGGATCCGTTTGAGAACTCAGCCGTACTGCAGACAATTAATGAAGGTGTCTGCCAAGTGTGGACGGGACAGGAAACAAAGTTTTGGGCAGTCTCACGGAAAGCTCAAACGGCCAACTGAAGCGTTCCAGAGACGGGCGTCAGGGTACAGAAATTGACGTTGAGTGTCAAATGAGAATTAAAGATTGTTAAGGAGGGATTTTTAACAATATTAGAGCGGGTTGAAGACTGTGCTTATTTCGTTAATCCCTGGACCATTTTGGTTCAGAAGAAAAAGGGAAATGCCCGTGGCAGTCAAACTTTGGACGCAGTTCAAGTTATAAACACACTAACCCCAAATTCCCGGGCGGAGGTTTTTTAACTCCGCCCGGTGGTTGCTCAAGGTTTGTTTACAGCGACTGCAAGAATGCAAGCAGTTGGCTCCTCTGAGTGTTGCTCAGAGAACGATAGTTGTTGGTGACTCCCGTAGCTTCGCCGCCGTGACGCAGGATCGCGTTGTTGCGGGTGAAGGTTAGCAGATCATGCATCAAACGGCTCTTGAAGCGCAGTCCCCACAGTGGGGAGGTGCGCAACTTGTTGGCCGTGTCTTGACCGCCGTTCTGCACTATGCCGTCGCCGGTGCCCACGTCGTGCAGCAGGAAATCACTGTACGGGTGGATGGTTTTTCCGCCTAGCGCTGCCGGCACCGTGAAGGCACCGCCATTGATCTTTGTCCCCGCCGGGGCCGTCGTAATCGACGTCACGTGGCAGATGTTGCAACCGATGGAGTTGAAAATCTGCGCTCCGGCTTGCGCATCCGAGGTGGCGGCCTGCGCGGCATCGCGCGGGATGGCCATCGTGGCGCGCATAAAGCGAGCCTGGTGGTCGATGTCCGCCAGTCCGTCCGCGCCGGGTTGGTCTTCAGGATCGGCCACGGTGTCGCAGACACTGGTGACGTCCGTCGGGTTGAAGCGGTTGGTAATGCCTTGCTCGTTCAAGTAGGCATCGCTGGCGAATGACAGCAAGCTGGCTTGCTGGTTCTTCCAGCCGAAGCGTCCGCCACGGACTGCGCCGTTGGCTTCCGCTACTGGTACCTGAATGAACTGGCCGTGAATCTGCCCGCCGGTCTGCCGGGGCTGGTTTTCCGAGATCTCGTTCAGCGTATTGCTGTCGATGGCCTCGACAAATCCGTCGCCGAGTGTGTTGGTGGTAGCGCGCAGAGCGTTGATGGACTCTGAGCCCGGCACTTTCTCGACAGCTGCGTCGCAGATCGCGCGATCGTTGACCAGGGAGCGACCCGGTACGGTCACGTTCGAGTTATCCAACCTAATGTTGGGGTTCACGAAGTTGCCGCTGCTATCGGTATGGCCGACGCGCAACTCCGTCACCTGGCTGGTGCCGCCAACGTTCGCGGTGGCGTGACAATCGACGCAAGCGCGGGCGTTGTAAGTCGGTCCTACGCCTTGACCAATGTCTTCTTCTTCCATGAAGACACCCATGTCGGCGGCAAGTGTTGCGTTATCGGTAAAGCCGTTGCTGGTGACTTGCCCTGCAGTCGGATCATTATGGAGGGCAGTGCCAAAACCAGTCGGTGCTTGGCTGGACTGGGCGCCGCCCACAATAGCGAGCGCCGCAGCCAGCGTGATGAGACACAACAAAACGGGGACATTTCTCCTTGTCATAGGAGATCCTCCTTAGCATGCCGGGGGCAGCATGCCGGTCGGTTTTTGTTTACTGTGAAGCTAAGCCGCTCTCAGACGACAAAACGTGCCTGGCAAAGGCAACGGCTTTTTCAAGATGTACTTCCCAATCAGGCTCTTGGTGCCTACGGCATCTCTAAAACAAGCCTGCGCGAAGTAACCAAATGAAGTGACGGGCGGGATTAAAACAGCGCCAAAATGGAAAGTCAATTGGAAAATTAAGATGTCTTAACACAAAATTCTAATTTGTCTTTGTATCGAAAAAGAGTGCCTCTGACTTCGTCGGAATCAGGCAATTCCCAAATGGAACCACTGGATCGAAGCACATTGTCCGAAGGGACAGTAGGCGCCCGCGCGTTGTTTGAAGATCGTAAAGTAAAATGGGGATGCGATGGCGCCTGCGTCCCTGGATCCCATACTCTATTAAACAATGTTAAGAATAGCCAACATTCTTACGACACCGGCTCGAACGAACTGAACTTCCTTCATTACGGATTGGTTTCTGCCTTGCGCCAGTTGTCGCACAAGGGTGTCCGATGGTACGAGGCTGGAAGGTGTTCGTAATTGTCGCAAGTCGCAGCGATATCTTCCACAGGGTGAAACAATACCGCAACCCTGCGCAGACCTTGCGCGTCGGGAATCCCGGTCAGCAGCGCGCTGTGGGCCCGCCCGAAGTAGATCTACATTCAATTTGATTCTTCGCACTTCCGAGCGCGAAGAAACTGAATGAATTCCCATCCCCTTACAGCGACCGATGAGATTGGCCTCTTTCAACGAGATTGCTAATTGCGGTCGGCGAATTTACTATGTGCCGTTCCTAAAAAATGCATTCCTTCCGGAGGTCTCAAGATGTCCTGCGCGTCATCAGCTGTGAAACGTTGTTTCCTGGTTGTGGCCGGCGTCATGCTCCTGGCGGGGCTTTGCTTTTCCCAGGAAAAACCGAAGAAGCCCAAGTCCACGGAGAGCAAACCTCCTGCGGCAACGCAGCCCTTGGCGCCCCAGGAAACGCCATCGCCGTCCCCGGCGGCCAAGCCTGAGGAAGAGGAAGAAGCGAGGGGACCATGGCACGGACTCACGTGGCGGCTGGTCGGCCCGTTTCGCGGCGGACGCGTTCTCGCAGTCAGCGGCGTCGTGGGTGACGCGCACACGTACTACTTCGGCGGCGTCGCGGGCGGAGTGTGGAAGTCGACGGACGGCGGTCTGAGTTGGCATCCGATGACGGACAAAGCGAAAGACATGTCGCCTTCGATCGGCGGGATCGTCGTGGCGCCGTCAGATCCGAACATCATTTACGCCGGGACCGGCGAGGCGTGCATCCGCGGCAACATCGTCGGCGGCAACGGCGTTTTCAAATCCACGGACGCCGGCAAGACCTGGAGTTATGTCGGGCTGCGTGACACGCACGCCATCGGCCGCGTCGCGATTGATCCCAAAAATCCGGACATCGTTTTTGTTGCTGCGTTGGGTCATCCTTTCGCTCCCAATGCGGAGCGCGGCATCTTCCGCAGCACTGACGGCGGCAAGACTTGGACGAAGGTCCTGTATAAAGACGACAAAACCGGTGGCATCGATATCTCTTTGGACCCCAACAACTCGAACATTATTTTTGCCGGCATGTGGCAGGCAAGCCGTTCGCCCTGGAGCATGGATAGCGGCGGGCCGGGCAGCGGGCTTTATCGCAGCATGGATGGCGGCACTACATGGAAACGGCTTTCCGGGCACGGACTGCCGGACGGGACCACGGGCCGCATCGGCGTGGCCGTGGCCTACAGCGGCAACCGCGTGTGGGCGTTGATCGAGAATGACAAAGGCGGCTTGTTCCGTTCCGACGACGGCGGCGACAACTGGACCCTGGTTAACGGCGATCGCCAGTACCGGCAGCGCGCGTTCTATTACACCCACGTCTTCGCCGATCCTCGCTCCCCTGACGGCGTGTACGTTCTCAACACGGGGATGTATCGCTCCAACGATGGTGGCAAAACTTTTCGCGCTATTCGCGTTCCTCACGGCGACAACCATGGCCTGTGGATCGATCCCCACGATCCGGACCGCATGATCGAATCCAACGACGGCGGCGCCAACGTGAGCACCAACGGCGGAGCTACCTGGACCACCGATGGCAACCAGCCTACCGCGCAGTTCTACCACGTGGTCACCGACAATCGTTTTCCCTACTGGCTCTACGGCGCGCAACAGGACAACAGCACCGTAGCGATTGCCAGCGCGGCCCGCGGCGGGATCGATCGCCCAGATTGGTATTCGGTCGGCGGCGGCGAGAGCGGATACATCGCGCCTGACCCGCGCGATCCGCTCACTGTGTACGCCGGCTCGTATGGCGGCGAAATCACGCGCTACAACCATCGCACCGGAGAAGCCATGAACGTTACGCCGTGGCCGGTGAATCCCATTGGCTCGGCGGCGGCCGACCAGAAATACCGCTTCCAGTGGACTGAGCCGATCGCCTTCTCGCCAAGCTCGCCCAATACCCTCTACTTCGCGGCGCAAGTGTTGTTCAAGACAACGGACGCGGGCATGACGTGGCAGATCATCAGCCCGGACCTGACGCGCAACGACAAGAACAAGCAGGTGGCTTCCGGCGGGCCCATTACCAAGGACAACACCGGCATCGAAGTCTACGACACCATTTTTTCCGTCGTGGAGTCGCCGGTGCAGAAAGATCTGATCTGGACCGGCTCTGACGATGGCCTGATCCACATCACCACCGACGGCGGCAAGAACTGGTCGAACGTAACGCCCAAAGCCATGCCGGAGTGGGGGACGGTGAGCATGGTTGAAGCTTCGCCCTTTGACGCCGGCACGGCTTACGCGGCGGTGGAGCGGCACCGCTTGGACGATTTCGCGCCGTATATTTTCAAGACTACGGACTTCGGCAAGACCTGGACCGCGATCAGCGAAGGCATCCCAGCTGGAATTTACGTCCACGCAGTGCGCGAAGACACCAAACGCAAAGGCTTGCTCTACGCAGGAACCGAGAACGGTGTGTTCTTCTCGTTTGACGATGGCGCCCACTGGCAATCCTTGCAGACCAATCTTCCGCCTGCGCCGGTCAACGACCTGATCGTCCACGACAATGACCTGGCGGCAGCCACGCACGGTCGCGCGTTCTGGATTCTCGATGACCTCTCGCCGCTGCGGCAGTACAAACCCGAGATGGTCAACGAAGAAGTCCACCTCTACACCGCCGGGGCCGCCAGCCGCGCCCAGTTCGGCGGCGGATTCGGCGGAGGCGGCGGAGGAGGAGCTGTAGGGCAGAACCCGCCCGCCGGAGCCGTCATTTATTATTCGCTCAAGACCGCTATCAAGAGGCCGGAGGCCCGGCGCGGAGGAGATCAGGCTGCAGGCGGTGAAGGTGCACCAGCCGGCGCCGGTGCGCGTGCGCCCATCACTCTGGAAATTCTGGACAGCAAAGGCCAGGTCATCCGCAAATATCCTGCGCGGCGTCAACCGGGAGAAGAAGCTCCGGGCGACGATGAGGGATTTGGCCGCGGGCCGGAACGTCCGTTACCGACCGAGGCCGGCTTGAACCGTTTTGTCTGGGACCTGCGCTACGAAGGTTCCACCCGCGTGCCGCGCTCGCCACTGTGGGCCGGGAACACTGACGGTCCCGTGGCGCTGCCTGGAACCTATCAGGTCAAGCTCACGGTTCAGGCCAAGTCGTATACCGCTCCGCTCGAGATCAAGGCTGATCCCCGCATACACGCGACGCAACAGGACCTGGAGAAACAGTTTGCGCTGTCGCTCAAGATCCGCGATCGCGTGACCCAGGCGCACGACACCATCAACCAGATTCGCGATATCCGCGCCCAGATCACCGCGCTCAACAAGCGTCTGGAAGGTCAACCACAAGCCAAGGCCGTGGCCGAAGCCGGCAAGCAGCTCGACAAGAAAATGACTGAAGTTGAAGAAGTGCTGGTCCAGACCAAAGCCAAGAGCAACCAGGACGTGCTCAACTATCCGATCCGGTTGAACAACTATCTGGTGGCTCTGGGTGGCGTGGTGGGCAGCGCGGAAGGCGCGCCGACGCAGGCCTCCTATGACGTCTTTGACACGCTCAGCCAGCAACTCGACGAACAGCTGGCCAAGTGGAAACAGATTCTCTCCACGGACGTGCCCGCGTACAACGATGCGGTGCAGAAACAGAGCGTGCCGGCCATCATTCTGGCTAAACCGGCGGAGGCGGGACAGTGAGCGATTATCGGATCTCTGGCGCATCTCTGGCGCCACAACAGGCTCAATTTGGTGCTTCACACGTTCCCAATTGGAACCTTCCAATTTCAGGAAAGGTTCCTGTTTTCGGAACGGGCTTGATGGCAGGGGGTTTACGGTTTTCAGAAAACTTCGAAGAATTACTGAAGTTCGACGTGATTACGATTTAGATTTGACGGCCTCGGGGGTTGCATCTAAATTCTTCTGAGCGCCTTCGTAGCTTAGCGACACTCAAGTGAATCTCACAGAATGATGTCAGGCACACTATTCGCGCTTTGGATTGCCCTGTCGGCAGGGCTGCTGCTCCTGTTTTTTTACGCTGCGGTGGTCAATTGGCGTAATCGCCGCGTAGGAGACGTGGATCTGGGTGAGCTGATTCCTTCGTTCCTTCCCGTGGATTTGGCCGTGCTCCACGAACTGGCGAACGTGACCCAAGACGGGCACAAGGAAGAAAAGTTGAGCCAGGAAGAACTGGCGGAAATTCAGCATGAGCGCACGAACCTTGGCGCCGAGTGCCTGCGCCGTATGGCCCACAACGCGGCGCTGTTGCAGCGCCTGGGCTATAGCCAGTTGCAGAGCCCGAACCCCCTGATCTGCTCGCTGGCTCAGGAAATGATCGATGCCGGCGTCAATGTGCGACTCTACGCCTTTCTCGGGCTGGCGGGATTACGCCTGCGCCGTTGGTTTCGGCTAGGGCGCGCACCGCTCCCGTGGTTCCTCGCCGCCGGCGACGTCCAGAGCACCTTCGCAACCAGCATCATTCCGGCTTACCAGGCCCTTAAAGAAAAAGCCGGCAACCTGACCTGCCTGAAGTTTTCGAGTCTCCACGAAGAACTGGCGCAAAGCCTCTAAGAAATCGCCGTGATCGCGCGTGATCGCCGACATCACACGTCATCGGGTTCGCGGTTGCAGCGGTTCACGGGCTTCAGCCATGCCGCTTGTAGGCTTCCTGACTCTTTGCGCAAACCATTGCGAGGATCTATCGGCAAGCGAGAACGGGCTTAGCAAGAAGTCCGCAGCGCCGTTAGGCGCGTCGCCAAGGTAGCCCACCCTGGAGGCGAAGCCGGAAGGGTGGGGGAGCCACCCAAAAATGGAACCAGCCCTGTAGGGGCGGCACAGCCGGAAAGTCTTCTCGTCGGAACCCATCAGAACCCCCACGGCCAAATGAGAAGCCGGCTAGGTCCTGTGTCGCCCCTCTGGGGCTGATCTGTATTTGAACGCCTACCCACCCTTCCGGCTTCGCCCGCCGCGGCGGGCTACGCCTCCAGGGTGGGCTAACCTCTGGTCGCGCCTACAGGCGCTCGAACTATCGAGGGAACCGAAAGATCATCCCCTTGGAAAACATTGTCGCGCTGAAGCCCGTGCCCCTTCGACAAGCTGAGGGCATGCTCTGATAGGAACCTTTGCGCTGCCAGATGTTATTCGCTACCGTCTGCCCCTGCGCGGAGCGATCCAATCCTTCAGTTGCTCTTCCCAGCTCCGGGCTTGTTCGAGCATCGCCGGATCGAGCTGCTCAGCGGATTGAAGCGATTTCCTCTCGGGCTTCCAAAACGTGATTAGCCAAATGACACACGTAACGTTGTAGGCGGCAAATTCAACTGTGCCCAAGACAGTTGGTGTGTAATGTGTAAGTGTGCGGACAGCAGAGTCAGCGAGCGCTACAGCTGCCTGGATGCCAAATCCCAGAGTGATCCCCAGGTCGTATTTAGGCCAATGACGGCCCATGAACGCCATAAGGCCGATGAAGAAGACCAGAACCGCCGTCCTCGTAAAATCGAACCCTCGCGAGGCCATTTGAAATGCAGCGCGTTTGTCGGGAGCCTGGAGGGCCGTCAGGACTGTAAGAACTAATGTCAGCGCGGCAAACAGCGGAAAAATGTTGCGGTAAAAGCGATTCTTCTGGAATCCGGTAAAGAGGCGTCTCAGGAAGACCTCGTACATCGCAAGGAAGACCACAACGGAGCCAACCAAATCGGCGATCCAGTACGTGTAAAAGTACGTTGTGTGGCCTATATGAAACGCAGCAATCTTCGTCGCCACGACAAGCAGCGCGGCGATCAGATACAGGAAGAAAAACGGCAACTGCCGCCATAGTTGCCGCCATACAAAGATCGCCGCTAGCACGACCACTGCGATGACAGGAAACCAACGGACAGTAAGCGACAGCCAAGTCTCAAACATGCGTGCAGCTAGCGTAAGCCAGCCGCCCACGGATTACAAATGGTGCTCTTTAACGATTCTGCATGACCGGTGGCCCCGTGGGGTCTGGCATCGGAACGTGTGCAAAAGACGTTGCCGCCATGAAAGTGAATAACGCAAACACCATTACGCGCAGAGTGACCTTCATTTGACTCCTCCCAAATTTCGGCTTTTCCAGCCGGGCTTTTTTGTTACAAGATGTTGCTAGGGTAATGGACGCATTACATGAGAAAACTGTTAGGAAAAAAAACGTATCTTAATTGGTTTCTGAAAACCGGAAACCCGCAAGGATAAAGAGAGTTTCGAAGCGACATCGAAAAAAATGTGCGCCGCGATGCGCCACGCTTTTTCCTACCTTTTCTTGTATCAAGCTTCCAGTTTTGGATGCTGGAGATGAAAACCTGTAGCGTCCTGGTAAGCCTTTGCCAACGCTAGCATTTTGGCTTCGCCGTACAACTGACCCAGGAACGTCAAGCTCAAAGGTGTTCCCGGTCCGCCGGGATCGACTTCTCCGTTCTCCCGGACACGAGGTTTCTGCGCGTCGTCGCCGCGCAAGCCGTTGGGCAGGATGACGGCCGGATGTCCGGTGAGATTGGTGATTAACAGCTGGTTACTGAACGTCGGCGCCACGATGACGTCAACTTTCTCGAAGACCTTGTTTACGGCGTCCATGGCCAGGGTGCGGGCGCGGTTGGCCTGGATGTATTCAACCGCAGGGATGAAACGCGCGGTGCGGAAGGTATTGGGCCAGTCGCTCCGGCTCTGTTCCGTGAGCAGCTTGTCGCGGCCCGAGCGGGTGAGGTCGTCGAAGGCCGCTGCGGCTTCGGCCACCAGGATGCTGCGCATCGACTGATACGGAAACTGCGGGAACTCGATAGGTATCAGGTTCACGCCCATGGCGCGCAGCTTGACCAGCGCGGCTTCGTCGAATTTGTGGTCGTATTCCTGGCGGCGCCGGGCCATCGCGCGATTGGCGGCATCTTCTTCACGCTTCTTTTTTTCGGCGTCGGTCAGGTCTTTTTCTTCTTTGGGAGGCTCGGGTTGCTGCACTGGAGGCAGCTCGAAATCCTTGCTGAGGTAGCCGACGCGCAGCTTGCGCCAGTCGAGCGCGGCGTCCCAGTTGAAGGCCGCGTTCTTCACGGTGCGGTCCTCGCCGTCAGGACCGTAGATGGCGCTGAGCACGATCGCGCAGTCTTCGACAGCGCGGCAGAGGGGGCCAAGCTTGTCCATGGTCCAGGAGAGCGCCATCGCGCCGGTGCGAGGCACCAGACCGAACGTCGGGCGCAGCCCGGTGGTCCCACAGCGCGTGGATGGAGAAGAGATGGAGCCCAGCGTCTCCGAGCCGATGGCGAACGCCACGCAACCCGCCGCGGTCGCCGAGGCCGAACCTGCTGACGATCCGCTGGAACCCTGCTTCGGGTTCCAAGGATTGCGGGTCATGCCGCCAAACCATTTGTCGCCCTGGGCCAGAGCGCCCAGCGTGAGTTTAGCCACCAGCACGGCGCCGGCAGCGTCCAGGCGCTGCACCACGGTGGCGTCGTCGTCGAGGGTCTGGTTCTCGAACCCGCCTGCGCCCCAAGTGGTGTGGTATCCCTTCACCGCCAGCAGATCTTTCGCGCCCCACGGCAGCCCGTGTAGCGGGCCGCGATATTTTCCGGCGGCGATCTCGGCGTCGGCTTCCTTGGCCTTGGCCTTGGCGCGGTCTTCGGTGAGCGTGATGACGAACTTCAGCGTGGAGTTATACCGTTTGAGCCGCTCCAGGTACATCTCCGTCAGCGCGATGGAGGAGACTTTTTTTGTGTGGACCAGCTCCGCAAGTTGCCGCACCGAATAGAAGGCCACGTCCTCCAGGTTCCTGGGCACCGCGGACGAGCCCACTGCAGGTGCCACGGAAATCTTCAGCGGACGCCGCGCCGTTTCCAGCTTCATGCCGGGTATCACCGGATCAAAGAGCACCGCGGGCGCAACTTCGTTCTTGATATGCAGGCCGTAGATGGCGTCAAAGTTTTTGGGATAGTCGTTCAGCGACTCCACCATCATGTCTTTGTATTCGTCGGCGATCGGCACATCGGCGATGAACGCCGCGCTGTCGATCATCTGGCGCGTGACTTTCCCTTTCTCGTCGGCCATAGCCCAGAGAACTCCGGGCAGCAGCGTGGTGGTGAGTCCAAGACGAGAGCAAACGGCGAGGAAGCCTCGGCGGTCCAGCATAGATTCTCCTTGCGGGAAATGGGTCGCCATTATAACTGATCGCGATCCTTGACATCGCGTTAACGTGCGTCATCGCCGACATCGAAACACGGGTCGGGTATTCTATGTATTCGCAGGCATCTGGCTATAACACGTTGGGTGTAACGATTGCCGCGCCAACGGTCGAATGTGATCGTGTGAGAGTCGGCGCATCACCGATCGCCGACATCGCGCGTCATCGCTCGACATCGCCGTCATCGGATGGTCAGGTGAGAACATCTAAGCGGAAGCGCGTTCTCTTCCCGATTCGCAAGAGTGGTTGGCGGCCGTTCCGATGATGCCGAAGTGTTACCATTTTCCCCGCGCCATCGGCGTCGTGGATACCAGGTAGGAGCGGCGCCGCGCGACCGATGACGGCGATGTCGGCGATCTCGGCGATGACGGGCGATTCTGATGAACGCGCTTTTCCAACTTGTTTCCGAGCAGGAGATCCCCACGCTGCTGGGACTGATGCGCGAGTTCTACGCGGACCAGCGCATGCGCTTTGACGAACACGTCGCGCGCAGCGGACTCCAGAAGCTTCTCGCGGACGCGTCGCTCGGCCAAGCTTGTTTCATCTATCACGGCGCGGAACTGGCAGGCTATTTCGTCGTCACCTTTTGTTTCAGCCTGGAATTTAACGGCACGTTCGCTCTGCTCGACGAACTCTATATCCGCGAGCCGTTTCGCGGGCGGCACCTGGGCCAGGCAGTCATCGCATTTGCGGAAACCGTCTGTAAGCAAACCGAAATCAAAGCGCTCCGACTGGAAGTCGGCCGCGACAATGAAGCCGCGCAAGCGCTCTACCGGGCGTGCGGGTTTGTTGAAGACGCCCGGAATTTGTTTACGAAGTGGCTGTGAGAGGATTGAGAATCATGGCGTAGAGACGCGGCATTGCCGCGTCTCAATGTCTACGCGATAAAGAATGCGTCGTTGTTCCCGTCATATCTGCGCCGGGCCGTTATCCGGTCCCGAAACCACGTCGCGGGGGTGAATGTGAGACGCGGCAGTGCCGCGTCTCTACGGCCAGCATTCGTGAATGTTCGCGCTTTACACCAACCAGAGCAACTGTTTATCCTCTTTGCGGCCATCTACCGCAAAATCCGAGGGAATCCCATGAAACACCATCGCGCTGTCCTCCTGCTGCTCATTGTCTTCGCCTGTGTCGCCACTCGCGCTGCCGACTATCCGGCGCCCACGCCGAGCGATTTTGTCGTCAAAGACTTTCAGTTCAAGTCCGGCGAGAAGTTGGCTGAAGTCAAGCTGCATTACTACACGCTGGGCACACCGCAAAAAGATGCTTCCGGCAAAGTGCGCAACGCGGTGTTGATCCTGCACGGCACCGGGGGCACCGGAAGGCAGTTTCTCTCGCCGAACTTCGCGGGAGTTCTATTTGGTCCGGGCCAACTGCTGGACGCGAGCAAGTACTTCATTATCCTTCCCGACAACGTGGGTCACGGCGGTTCCAGCAAGCCCAGTGACGGCATGCACATGCGCTTCCCGCACTACGAGTATGACGACATGATCGAGCTGCAATACCGCCTGCTCACGCAGGGCCTGGGCGTGAACCACCTGCGTCTGGTCATGGGGACCTCGATGGGCGGCATGCACACCTGGCTGTGGGCTGAACAGCATCCGGATTTCATCGACGCGGCCATGCCGCTGGCCAGCCAGCCGATCGAGATCGCCGGGCGTAACCGCATGATGCGGCGCATGATCATGGATGACATCCGCAACTCGCCGGACTGGAAGAACGGCGAATATAAACAGCAGCCGCAGGGCTTGGCCGCGGCGCTCGACATCCTGCTGATCATGGGCAGCGCGCCAATGCGCATGCAGAAAGAAGAGCCGACCCGCGAGAAGGCAGACGAGTTCCTGGAAAACTACGTCGCCGCGCGCTTGAAAACCACCGATGCCAACGACATGCTCTATTACGTTGACGCGTCGCGGAATTACAACCCGGAGCCGCAGCTTGAGAAGATCGCGGCGCCGCTCACCGCGGTGAACTCCGCCGACGACACCATCAACCCGCCCGAACTGGGGATCATCGACCAGGACATCAAGAAAGTGAAGAACGGCAAATTCGTGCTGTTGCCCATCACCGACCAGACCCGCGGCCACGGCACCCACACCTGGCCGGCGATCTGGGGGAATTATCTGGAAGAGTTGTTGAAGAGATCAGAAACACCTAACCACTGATGACACTGATCCCGCTGATTGGGACAGATCAGTCAAAACAGATCAGTCAAATCAGTGCGATCAGTGAAATCAGTGGTAAGAAGTCTAGGAGCTAGTGGCTAGCAGCTAGCGGCTGTGTTTTCTCGAACGTTCCCACGAACGCACTTCTCTTGTCGTGCAGCGTCCACACGATATTCAGGTCCTTGCCCTGGTATTCGTCGGTCACGGCCACGGCGGGCATGGCATGGGTGGTGGCGGTCAGCGGAGGATAAAAAGTATCTTCGTTGCCGCAGAGATGATCTTTGTCGCCGATGGCACGGGTCTCGACCGTCACAAAATCGCCGGCCTGCAGGCGGGCGCGCCCTGAGTGCTCACGCAACACTTCCATGTCTATGGGCGCGTCCACCACGCGCACGATGTGGGTCAAAAGCTGGCCGCCCATCTCCTGGGCAAAGTTGATCAGCGCCTGGCGCTGTTGCGGCGTGGCTTGCCGGTCCACGACCAGGACGGACTTCGCAGGAAACGGTTTGGCGTACGGGTCGCCCAGTGTAGCTTGCGCTTTGATCGCGCCGACCACGCTCAGCCCGGCGAGGGACACGCCATCCCACTTCCCTTCCTGGATGTGCCAGGCCACGATGGCTTCCGTGCCCGCCAGGTTGACCTCGCCGTTGGCGAAGCATTGGCCGACGTAGACGTCAGCGCTGCGGGTCTCAAGGTATTGTCCGCGGATTTGCGGTTGTTGGGCGGCGAAGGCGGATAGAGCCAGAAACGTCACGAAAGCACAAAGAGCAACGATCTTTCTCATGGCGAACTCCTAACCCTTTATTGTAGGACGCGGATCATAAGGAAGGCTACCTCGAATTTTCTGGCGAGTTCGACTTCGGCTCTGCGGGTATCAGCCACGAATTCCAGGCGTGGGTGTGCTAAGAACATCCGCTTTTCTCCGTGCTTCAGCACGGAGAAGTGGTGGAAGAACGGCCCTTCAGGGCCGTGAAAAGAATTGTTTAGAACGAGGGCTTTAGCCCTGGTGGCGCAGGATCCAACTCCATTCCAGGAAACGCCGACGAGTAACGATATTCTGACGGCGTCTTGGCTAGACCGGCCTTCACAGGATTCTGATGGATATACCCACGATGCCTTCCATAGTCTTCCGCATCGCGGACACGATGGTTTGCAAAGCTCTCCTGCCAGTTGAGTGATCGCACCGCTAATTCCTTTTTCGCGCGGAACGAGAACCCACCTTTCACATATTGGATCGCCTTTTCAAGAGAAACGTCTTCCGCTGGTGTGACGATCAAATGGAAGTGGTCCGGCATCACGACAAACTCGTGCAGGAGGAAGCGGCCCTTCTTGCGATTCTCCTGGAGAACGTTGAGGAGCAAGAGCGCCATCTCCTCTTTCCTGAAGAGATGATCCCGCGCATGCGCGATCGACGTGACAAAGAACGTGCGGATTTCTTGAGGAGCGTCGCGCATATGCCACCAGCGCTAAAGCGCAATCTAAACTCGCTTACGCGGCCCTAAAGGGCCGCTCTTCCACCCTTTCTTCGCGCTGAAGCGCGAAGAAGCCCGTACGGGACGGCTAGAAGCCGTGCCCTGATGCCTGCAGTGGCTGAAGCCTTCGCCTTCGAATTCTTCGACGCTTGCTCAGAATGACATGCTTGAAGATTTCTCTCTCTGGTCCAGACTCATCGCAATTCGCGATCACGTCGATGACGGCGATCCCGCGCGACGAGGGCGATGACGCGCGATTCTTACTTGCTCGCCCCGCAATGGCAGGTACGGCCGGACGAACAGCAATTCCCCGGCTCGGCCAGCTTGCCGTCAGGCCCGATGCAGGTCTGCGTCATGCCGCACCAGAACAAGCCGTCATTCGATGCAGGCACACTCGGATCCTGGTCAGACCAGATGTACTGCCGCTTCCAGTGCAAGGCCGAGCACAAGCCCTGGCGTTCGGTGTTGAAACGATCGGATAGTTCGCTCATGCGGCGCCTCCAGCCTTCAGGATGGCCCGCTTCACGGCGACTTGGGCCAGTTGGATCTTCTGCGCGTTGTGTCCCAGGCTTTTAGCCTTAGCGACCGCGGCTTGTGCCGCTTCGCCCGCCGTGGCCTGGGTGACGGCCTTGCCGGTCAAAGCCTGAGCGGCTTCCGCCGAGACCCACGGCACCGGCGCCACGTGTCCCAGCACCACGCGCGCGCTCTCCACGGTGCTGCCGTTCATCACCAGCGCGACCGCGGCGGTGGCGTAGGGCCAATCGAAAGCCTCTTTCTGCCGCACTTCATACGTACCGGCGCGTAGGCCGCGAGCCGGCGCGGAAAGGAGAACTCCGGTGACCATCTCGTTGGGCTTCAGATCGTGCTCACGTTCCTGTTCGCTCTTGGGAATCACAAAGAACTTTTCCAGCGGCAGTTCTCGCGAACCCTGCGGTCCGAAAATTTCCACCCGCGCGCCATAAGCGATCAGCACCGGGGCCACACTGGAAGGGCTGACGAAGTACGCCGGACCATCGTTGCCAAGGATCGCGTGATAGCGGTTGTCGCCCTGAAGGATCAGCGATTTGCCGTCCTGTTGTGCCAGCAGGCCATGACCGGTTCGAAAGTACCAGCAGCGCGGACGCTGGCAGAGGTTCCCGCCCAGGGTCGCGACGTTGCGGATCTGTGGGCTGGCGGCGTCGCCTGCGGCCGCGGCCAGCGCGGGATACTGCTTCTGCACCGGCGCGGCGGAGCTGATCTGATCCAGGGTGACGAGCGCCCCCAGGCGCATGCCGGCTCCTTCATTGCTGACGGCGTGCAGGCCGGGCAATTGCTTGATGTTCACCAGGGTCTTGGGAGTGACGATGTCGTCCTTCATCAGCGACAGCAGATCGCTGCCGCCGGCCAGGATTTCAACTTCGCCCCAGCTCTTGCCCAGGAGGCCGATAACTTCTTCTTTCTTGGTCGGGGAAACGTAACTAAACGCTCGCATGGCTGCCTCCTGCTGCCGGGTTGAGGGCCGCAAGCACGCGGTCGGGCGTGATGGGCAAGAACGGCACGCGGACGCCGACGGCGTTGGCCACGGCATTCGCGATCGCGGCCATCGGTCCCACGGTGGGCGGCTCGCCCAGGCCGATGGGACCACGTTCGTCGTAGCCTTTACCGGTCATCATGTGCACAACCAGTTCGCCGATGTCGCCGATGCCGGCCAGCCGGTAGAAATCCATGTTGGGATTGAGCATGCGGCCGTTGGTCGGATCCATGACTTTCTCTTCGTAGAGCGTGCTGGCGATGCCCATGATCATGGCGCCGTATACCTGGCTCTCCGCGGTTTTCATGTTGATGATCAGCCCGCAGTCCTGCACGATCACCGTCTTGTTCATCTTGACGATGCCGGTTTCGGTATCGACCGAGACGTCGGCCATCACCACGCCGCCTACGCCGCTCGAGTTCAGCGGCTCGGGCCGCAGGTTTTTGGTGGTGACATCAATGGGTTGCGAACCCAAGCGCGCGCAGGCTTCCTTCCAGCTCAGGCTGCGCGAGGGAGCGGCCTTCACGCGGATGGTTCCGTTCACCGCTTCCAGATCATCGGGCTGAGCCTGGAGCGCGCCGGCAACTTTCGCGAAGAGTTGCTCACGCGCATCCACCGTGGCCCGCCGCGTGGAAGTGGTCACGCCGCCGATGGTGGTACTGCCACCGGAACCGCCGGAACTCGGGTATTGGTTGTCGCCGATCTTGAGGTTGATCTTTTCGATCGGCAGCCCCAGCGTGTCCCCCGCAACCTGCAGAATGCAGGTGCGCGTCCCGGTTCCCAGGTCCTGCGTTCCCATCTTCATCTCGACCGAACCGTCGGGCTGGATGGTGACCTCGCACGTGCTGTCATGGCCGCGTCCGCCCCAGGTTTGTAGGGCCAAACCCAGACCGCGCTTCACCGCTCCCGAGCCGTTCTGGCCGCGCGGGCGCCAGCCTGGTTTCCAACCGATCAAGTCGGCGGCGATGAGCAGTTCTTCACGATACGTTTCATCGCGGTGGTACTGGTTGTCTGGCGGCGCCGTGAGCTTGATGTTCTTGAGGATGAGATCCAGCGGGTCCATGTTCAGCTTGGCTGCCATGTCTTCGATGGCGCTCATCGTGATCAAGCATCCCTGTGGATGGTTGGGCGCGCGCCAGGCACGAGCCGGACCGATGTTGGTCAGCACCGCCACATGGTTCTTGCGGAAGTTGGGAATGTTGACGACGTACGGCATAGGTGGCGCGCCGCCGCCGCCCGGACCGCCTGTGCCCCATGACTCCGACTCCCACCCGACTAGCGTGCCATCCTTCTTGGCAGCCACGCGAACCTTGGCAAACGCCGAGGGTCGACAACCGGCCAGAGTCAGTTCCGGGTCGCGCTCCAGCATGTAACGCACCGGCTTGCCGCCGGCTTTCTTCGAAACTTGTGCCGTGTAGATGCCCCAGCGGTCGGCGCCGAACTTGCTGCCGAACCCTCCGCCCACGTGGTCCTGGTGAACGTGCACGTTGGCTGCGGGAATCTTCAGCCCCTGGGCAAATTGTCCGGACAGGCCGGAGACGTTCTGCGTGGAGATGTGGCTGAAGACGTGGTCGTTGTCAGTCCACTCGGCAATGGAGCCGTGGCTTTCCATGCAGCAGTGAGTAATGACCGGGCAGCCGTACACGCCTTCGGAGACAACTTCGGCATCTTTGAAAGCCGCGTCGGGATCGCCTTTGACCGACTCGGCTTCCTTCCGGTAGTTGGAAGCTGACTTTTCCGGCTCCTTGACCGGCGCCGCCTGCAAGGCTTTGATGACATCTTCGCCGACTTTGTTCTGGCGCATCTGGTCGATCATGCCTGGCTGGACTTGGAAGCTGATGCCGCGCTTTTGTATGGCCTGAATGATCTGCGGCTCCGGCACCTGGTTCGTGAACATGCCAATCAGATCATTGGTCGACATCGGACCGGCGCCTTCGGGAACGTTCGTCGGCTTCGTGAAGTCATCCACGAAGAACGGCAGTTGCTGGTACTCGACCTTCACCGCGCGAGCGGCATCGGCGGCGCTTCCCTCGTCGACGGCAGCCACCACGACAATGTCATCGCCTGCCCATTGGATTTCCTTTCCTACATCCTGGATGATATGGACCGCGGCCACTCCCGGCATTTTTTCCGCGGCGGATGTATCAATGCTCACCACCTTGGCGTGGGGATAAGGGCAGCGCACCACTTTGGCGTAGAGCATGCCTGCGCGGTGCACGTCATAGGTGTATTTCGCGCGGCCGGAAACTTTGTCCGGCCCGTCCACGCGCGACATACGCTTGCCGATCAACGTCCGTTGTTCAGCCGTAGGCCATTCGTATTTGGATTTCTCGTCGGCCATGCTCATGCTCCTTTCTTCGCCACCTGCATCACGGCAGCGCGAATTCCGGCATAGGTGCCGCAGCGGCAGAAGTTTCCGCCGAGCCCATGCTTGATTTGCTCGGGTGTGGGATTGGGATGCTGGTCAAGAAATGCCTTGGTGGCCACCACGAAGCCCGGCGTGCAGAAGCCGCACTGCTGGGCGTCGTTGTCGACGAAGGCTTGCTGCACAGGATGAAGTCTTCCGGGTTCGCCCAAGCCTTCCACCGTGGTGATCTCGCGGCCCTGGGCGTCGATGGCCAGCACCGAGCATGAATACACGGCCTTGCCATCGAGCAGCACAGTGCAAGCGCCGCAGGTACCGCGGTCGCACACGCGTTTGGCGCCCGTCAGCTCAAACTGGTCACGCAGCGCGTCCAGAAGCGTAACCCGAGGCTCCAGCTGAGCGTTGAGCTTCTTGCCGTTCACATTCAGCGCGACTGGCACTTTGCCCGGACCCTGCACGGCCACTTCGGCTTCCTCGAGAACCAGCGCCGAGGCCTGGGCCACCAGCGGCACGGCCGCAGTGACTCCGGAGATTTTCAAAAAATCACGGCGCGAAACGCCGGAGCTGGATTGAGCTTTGCGGGGTTTGTTGGGCTTTTTCTTTTCAGGCAGGTCGTCCACAGGCGCCTCCACGACGAAGCAGGAATTATAGCGATTGTGAAGCGAAAGAATTGTAACGCGAGGCGGTACAGATTGTCTTGTGAAGTTGTTTGTTTCTCTATGAAATGAGGGGGTGGAGCGAAGTATTTTGCGAATGAGGCCCCTGTGGCACAGCCGACGCGAGACAGGCGGCGTTTCCCGGCGCCAGCATGATGGGCAAAACCGGATTTCAGCCGTAGAGACGTGGCACCGCCACGTCTCAATGTACAGGACATTGTCGATGATTCGGCTAGAAACCCCACCGCGTCCGATACAATGATCCGCCTGCCAAGAAGGATCTAGACGTAGAGACGCGGCACTGCCGCGTCTCACTCTTAACCCCATGACGCTGTTCAGGGAAACATACCGTATGGAGTCGGCCCGTAAACCCTATTGGGATTATTTGTGCCCTGGATGCTATTTCGTAACCATCCGCACGAAAAATCGAAGGCCCCTGTTTGGCAGGATTGTGGATGACGCTGTGGATTTGTCACGAGCCGGCCGTTACACGACTATTTGTTGGCAAGAGATCCCCATACATCATCGCAACGTAGAAATCGATGAATTCATCGTGATGCCGAACCACGTGCATGGCATCATCGTGCTCACAACGACCTGAACGGCTGCCGGCCTTGCGCCGTCGCGGCCAGATCAAACAGATCGCGGAGTTGACTGCGGTCCATCCTCAGCCAGGATCATTAGGCGCCGTAGTTGGGTCTTTTAAGGCCGCGGTCTCATATTGGTGCGGCACGTACAATCTTGAATTCGGCTGGCAGCCCCGTTTTCACGATCGGATTATTCGAGGAAAGAATTCATTGAAGGCAGTTAGGCAATATATCCGGGACAATCCCATCAATTGGCGAAAGCACACTCTGTTTGTGGCGTAGACATTGAGACGCGGCCATGCCGCGTCTCTACGCCATGATTTTCGCGATCCGGTTGGTTTGCGCTAGAACCGGACTTCTTCTTATTACCTCAGTAACTCACGCCTCCACAACAATGCCCCCATCATGGGGTTTCAACCACCGACCCAGTCTGCAGAAAGAAGGGGACCAAACGTACGATGTCACGGCGCTTTGTCTTTCCATCAATCCTCGTGTCGGTCTTTGCCACGACGAGCTTGGTCCTTGCCCAGGCCCCGGGGTCCCCGGCGCGCGCTTCGCGTGACGGGGTGGAGGCCCCGGCAAGCACGCCACCGGCGGCCCCAGCGCAGTCATCGGCGGGTCCGTTGTCGGCGGATCTTAAGGCAGCTTCGCCGGAGCCTGCCAACACACCAGCCGGCACCACGCCGCCGGGCACAACCGAGGCGAAAGCGCCCGTCCCAGAGCAGACTCCGACGAGAGGCCTCAGCTACTCGAGCAACTTTACGGGCGCGCATGATTCGGCCACGGGCTGGTCATCCATCATGGATGCCAGCATGGGCTATGACTTCAACCGAGTCTTTGGCGTTACGCTGGGTATGCCGCTGTACATG
>DATFQZ010000236.1:0-13083 GCA_035263765.1 Candidatus Angelobacter sp.
AGAATGCGGCTGCGGCTGTGGGCGGCCTCACGGGTGAATGTCAGCTTGGTGCCGCTGCGGTCAAACTGCGTCCCCCAGTCGATCAGCTCCTGGATACGCTCCGGGCCTTCTTCCACCAGGACGCGGGCGGCATTCTGGTTCACGATGCCGTCGCCGGCATTGATGGTGTCCTGAAGGTGCAGCGAGATCTCGTCTTCGTCGCTCAGGGCCACGGCGATTCCGCCCTGGGCGTATTGCGTGGCTGATTCCGCCAGCTCCTGCTTGGCCAGAACCAGGACTTTGCCGGCTTCCGCCAGAGCGATAGCGGCGCGCAGGCCGGCCACGCCGGCTCCCACCACGATGAAATCGACGCTTTCAGGGAGCCTTTTCATTGAATCGAGAATGGTAACAAAGGCTGATGTGATTGAGAAATAATCATCGAAGCTAGCTTTGTTCCGAAAAGAGTAAAATTCCGGGATGGTGAACGTTGAGTGGGGTCCATGCTGTTTTTGTGGTGAGAGGATCGCAGTCAGCGATTCTGATCCGTGTCGCCTCACTGTGGAGACTGCCAAGGAGAAATGGCAGGTGTGGTTTTGCCATGCCGCGTGCTTTAAGTCGCGGATCGTAACGGGCAAGGATTTGGAACCGGCCCACTTCTAGATAGTCTTCGCCGAGTGCTTTCAACTGCAGGCACCGGCTCTTGCGCGCGGATCATTTATGATTCTGTCAGCGTGAAGAAAATCAGAGTCAAGCTGAAATCAAGCCCCTATGACGTGATGATCGGGCGGGGCCTGCTGCGCCGCGCTGGGCGCGAAATCGCGCGTTTTTTGCCGGGGAAAGGCGCCCGCGTCTTTGTGATTACCTCGACCAACGTGCGCCGCCATTGGGGCAAGACGCTGGAAGACGCACTGCGCGGCGCCAAGCTTAACTACGAACTCCTGGAAATGGACGATGGCGAACCTGCCAAGCGCCTCGAAACCGTGGAGCGGCTTGCCGAACAGATGGTCGCTGCCCGCGCTGACCGCAACTCGCTGCTGGCGGCTTTCGGCGGCGGCGTTGTCGGCGACTGCGCCGGTTTCCTGGCCGCGATTTTCATGCGCGGCGTTCCCGTGGTACAGATTCCGACCACTTTTCTGGCCCAGGTGGATGCGAGCATCGGCGGCAAGACCGGAGTCAACCTGCGCTCGGGCAAGAACTTGATTGGGGCATTTCACCAGCCCAAGGCGGTCCTGGTGGATCCGGAAGTCCTAGCGACGCTTAGTGAGCGCGAATTTCGCGCCGGCCTGTTCGAAGCGCTGAAATGCGGCGTGATTCGTGACGCGGCTCTTTTTGAATTTATGCGCCGCCGGGCCCAGCCGATTCTGGCGCGCGACCGCAAGGCCTTGGAGCGGATCATCGCGGATTCCATCCGCGTGAAAGCTGCTGTCGTCTCCGCAGACGAAAAAGAATCCGATCTCAGGCGGATTTTGAATTTTGGTCACACCGTTGGTCATGCGCTGGAATCGGCGACCGGATACACGCATTTCCTGCACGGTGAAGCGGTGGCTTGGGGCATGATCGCCGCCGCGGCCATCGCCCGCGATTGCGGCGTCTGCACACCGGAAAATGCCGGGCGGATCGCGGAAACCGTGAAGGCTTATGGACCGCTGCCACTCGTTGACTGCGGAACCGACGACATCGTTAACCGCCTCTCTGCCGACAAGAAGACAGTAGGCGGCGCCGTTCACTTCGTGTTGCCCTTGAAGATCGGTAAGGTCAAGATCGCCGGCAATGTTCCGCCGAGCGTTGTCCGCCTGGCGGTGGAGCAAATCAGGCACCATGGCTGATCGGTCCAACACTTCCGTTGCCGGAGCCACGCCTGTGGGGGCAACCGACGAGCGCTCTGCAGCCCGCGCCGTCGAGCAGATGTTTGACGACATCGCGCCGCGCTACGATCTGCTGAACCACACGCTGTCCATGAATGTCGACCGCTTGTGGTGGCGGCGGACAGCCCGGACATTTCGTCATGTCCTTGAACGTGAGGGCGCCCGGGTGCTCGATCTTTGCGCCGGAACTGGTGACATGGCCGTCGCGCTGCGGTCCGTTGCAGGGAAGGGAGCCGGCCAGACGGTGGCCACGATTTATGCGCTGGATTTCTCGCACCAGATGCTCCAGCACGGCCTCGCGAAATATGCAGCCAGACAGATTCAACCGATTGAGGCCGACGCTCTTTCTATCCCCCTGCCCGACAATACGCTCGATCTGGTCGTCTCCGCGTTCGGGTTCCGCAACCTGGCCAACTACGAGACCGGCTTGCTCGAAATCTTTCGCGTGCTCAAGCCCCAGGGAGAAGTGGGCATCCTGGACTTCAGCGAGCCCGGCGGCGTCCTGGGCAAGCTCTATGGTTTTTACTTTCGCAGGGTCCTGCCCCGCATCGGCACACTGATCTCCGGCGTGCGCGGCGCGTATGAGTACCTGCCGGCCTCCGTGCACAAGTTTCCCTCGCCAGAACAGATGCTGAATCGCATGGAAGCTGCGGGTTTCAAGGATGTGAGCTGGACGCCTTATACGTTTGGGATCGCAGGGTTGTATCGGGGAAAGAAAGCAATTAGCAGTTAGCAATTGGCCTACCTCTGAAATCCCGATCCCGCGAAGCGGGAGAGGGATCCATATTATCGAGTGGATCTGTGGGGCCAGCGTAGACGCCTTGAAGGTTTGTAAGTCCGTGTGGATCCCTCTCCCGCTTCGCGGGATCGGGATTGCAGAAAAAAGCCAACTGCCAACTGCTAACTGCTAATTGCGCCTGTATAAATCGCCATTCCCACCACTGCATCAACGCCGATGGCATCGAGCGCGGCGACTTCATCGAGCGATCGAATGCCGCCGGCAACGATGAGCCGCCGGGTTGTTCCCTGGCGCAGTTTCTGAGCCACTTCCAGCGGAAAGCCGGAAAGCGTGCCTTCGACGTCGATGTGAGTGTAGAGAAACGCGCTGCAGAAAGATTCGAGCTCGTGCATCATGGCCAGGGGATCGACGCTGGTACGTTCTTTCCAGCCCTTGACGGCGACCTTGCCGCCGCGCGAGTCAATGGCGAAAGTCAGATGATCGCGCCCCAGTTTCTCCGAACACTCCTGAGCGAAGGCGTTGTCGATGGCGCCGTCGCGGAGCAATGCGGAACCGATGATCACGCGCTTGGCTCCGATAGCCAGCAATTCGCGAGCCCGTCCCACGCCGCGAATTCCCCCTCCGACCTGGCAGGGAAGCCGGCGGCAGATCATCGCGACCTGTTCGTGATTGCTGCCTTGTCCCATCGCCGCGTCGAGATCGATCAACTGCACCAGCGGGTTGCTGGAGAAGCGATGGATCCAATGATCGAAGTCATCAAACTCGAGGGCTTTCTTCTCGCCCTGCACCAACTGCACGATCTTGCCGCCCATGAGATCGATGGAAGGGATCAGCACGGCCACCTCATGGGAACTCCGGCGACTGATAGTGCCTGCTTCAGTTCAGCCACAGCATGAGTGCCGAAATGAAAGATTGACGCAGCCAGCGCGGCATCCGCTTTTCCGGCGGTGAAGACTTCGACGAAATGCTGAGCGTTGCCGGCGCCACCGGAAGCGATCACGGGAATGGAAACCGCTCCAGCGACCGCGGCCGTCAGTTCGCAATCAAACCCTATGCCGGTACCATCCCGGTCCATGGAGGTTAAAAGGATTTCGCCGGCGCCGCGGCCTTCAGCTTCGCGGGCCCACTCGAGGGCTTTTCTGCCGGTAGGCGTACGCCCGCCCGCGACATACACGCCGGCATCGCTCACACTCTTGTTTTCCCGGCGGGCATCAATGGCGACGACGACCGCCTGCGATCCGAATCGACAAGCGATCTGCGTGATCAAATCCGGCTGCGCGACTGCGGCGGAGTTGATGCTGACTTTGTCCGCGCCGGCGCTAAAGACCTTGGCGGCATCTTCCAACGTCTGAACGCCGCCGCCCACGGTGAATGGAATGAAGATCCGGCCGGCAGTCCGGCGAACCGTGTCGATCAACGTTTTGCGCTTCTCCGCGGTGGCGGTGATATCCAGGAGAACGATCTCGTCCGCGCCGGCCGCAGCGTGGGCGCTGGCCAGTTCGGCGGGATCGCCGGCATCTCGCAGATTGAGAAACTTCACGCCTTTGACGACGCGACCCGCGTCGACATCCAGGCAGGCGATGATCCGCTTAGAGAGCACAGAAAGTCTCCAAAATGGCGAGCCCGGTTACACCTGACTTCTCCGGATGAAATTGGACGCCGAAAACATTCTTGCGCTCTACAGCAGCCGAAAAAGAACCGCCGTACTCCGTGGAGGCCACGGTCTCGCTAACCAACGGGGCGCGAAAAGAGTGTGTGTAGTATACGAACGCCGGTGATGCGACTCTCCGCAGCAGACGGGAGTTGCCACGAACCTCAATCTGGTTCCAGCCCACATGAGGGGACTTTACGCCGGTAGGGAAGCGTGAACATTCACCGGTGAACAAGGCTGCGCCCGGCGTCTCCGGCGATTCCGTGCTGCCTTGAAACAGCCACTGCATACCCACGCAGATCCCCAGGAAGGGCTTCTCCCTCGAGATAGATTCCATCACAGCGGTACGCAGGCAGCTGTTGAGGAATTCGCAGCGGGAGAAATGACCAACGCCGGGAACGATCAGCTTCTCCGCCGCGGCGATCACTGCAGGATCAGAAGTTACTTGGGTGGTCGCGCCAAGATGCTCGATCGCCTTCTTGACCGAGCTGATGTTCCCGGCGCCGTAATCAACAATGGCGATCACAGCAGCCCCTTGGTGCTGGGCAGCATCTTTGCCAGCTGTTTGTCGCGCGAACATGCCACGCGCAAGGCGCGAGCGAACGCTTTGAAGAGAGCCTCGATCTTGTGATGGCTGGAACGGCCGTAGATGACTTTGAGATGAACGTTGGCACGCGCGCCGCGGGCAAATCCCTCGAAGAAGTCGGGCACCAATTCTGATTGCAAATCACCGACCAGGCGCGCAGCCACCTGCGTGTTGATCACGGAAGCTGCGCGTCCGCTGAAGTCCACCGCGGCTACGCCCAATGTCTCGTCCATGGGCATGACGAAATAACCGGCGCGCATGATGCCCCGCTTGTCGCCCAGCGCGCGGGCAAACACCTCGCCCAGCGCGATGCCAACATCTTCCACGGTGTGGTGTTGGTCCACATCGAGATCTCCGTGGGCTTTGAGCTTGAGATCGAATGCGCCGTGGCGAGCGAAGAGCTCCAGCATGTGGTCGAGAAAGCGAATGCCGGTCGCGATTTCATATCGTCCTCGGCCTTCGATGGTCAGGGCAACGCGGATGTCGGTCTCCGTGGTAGCGCGGTGCAGGGAAGCCTTCCTCATCGCGCCGCCTGCTTCTGTAGGACCTGTTTCAGCGCCGCCAACACGCGCTCCATTTCAGCCTGGGTGCCGATACTGACGCGGATGCAGCCTTTCAGGTCCGACCGGTCCCGCAGGGAGATTCCGCGAGAACGCAACCCCTGAAGAACGACTTGCTTCGTTGCGCCGAAGTCACAAAGCAAAAAGTTGGTATGACTAGGCCAGCACTTGAAACCCAGCGACTCCAATTGACCTCGCAGCCATTCCCGCGTTGCTTTTACTTGCTGCACAAACGTGTCGACAAATGGCTGGTCAGCGAGTGCTTCGCCGAGGCACTCAAGGGCAAGGAGATTGACATTGAAAGGCGCGCAGGCCCGGCGCAGCGCGCTAAGTTGCATCGTGTCCCCTGCGAGGACGCCTAAGCGCACGCCAGCAAGCCCGTAAGCTTTGGAAAATGTCCGGGCCACAAAAAGGTTGGGGACCTTGCCCACCTGGTCGATCATGCTTTGGCCGCAGAAATCGAAGTACGCTTCGTCGAGCAGCACAGCCGCGTCCGGCGCAGCCGCCAGCACTTTTAGAATGTCTTCCCTGTGCGCGATCGCCCCGGTGGGATTGTTGGGGTTGGTAATGATCACCATCCGCGTACGCGACGATATGGCTTGAAGGATCCTCGCCGCGGGGAAAGAGAAGTCCGGTTCTGCCGGAACCCGCACAACTTTGGCGCCGCTGCCCTGGGCGAAGATTTCGTACATCGCGAATGCAGGAACAATGATGATCAGCTCATCCTCCGCGTCCAGATAAGCGCGGCAGAGCAAATCAATGGCCTCGTCCGCCCCGTTGGTCAGCAGCACTTCCGAGGGCTGCAAGCCCAGGAATGCCGCGACCAGATTCTCCCCCTGTTCGCGCGATGGATACCGCGCCAGACACTTGGCGTCCAGGCTCCGCATCTTGGCGAGTACGCGGGGAGAGCAGCCAATCGTGCTCTCGTTCATGTCTAAGCGCAGGTCTTCGGCAGAATCATCAAGAGGTGAGTGGTATTCGCGCATCTGCAAAATGCAATCGCGGACTCTAAGCACTTGGACACCTCACATAGATGGATTCGGCATGGGCCTTCAGGCCTTCGGCCTTCGCCAGAGCCGCCACGGTAGGCGCGATCTGCAGCAGTCCCTGGCGGGATAGATGCTGAACGGAAATCGTTTTCATAAAGTCAGTGACATTCAGACCACCACGAAAGCGCGCGGCTCCGCCGGTGGGCAGGACATGATTGGGACCCGAGGAATAATCGCCCGCAGCCTGTGGGGAGTAGTCGCCCACGAAGATGGAGCCGGCATTGTTGATCATGGAAGAGTCGTCTTCGTCGACTGTAATGTGTTCAGGAGAGATGCGATTTGAGAATTCAAACGCCTGCTCGCGCGACTTCGCGATGAGAATGGCTCCATTTTTGGCCAGCGAAGCTTTTGCCGTCTTGTTGTTGAGAGAGAGGGCTTTGATCTCGCGCGCGACACTGGCCGCCAATTCTTGCGATCCAGTGATGAACACGGCGCAAGCGTCCACGTCGTGTTCCGCCTGGGCCACCAGATCGGCTGCAATGAACCTGGGATGACCGGCATCGCTCACGATGACCACCTCAGTGGGTCCGGCGAGAAAATCAATGCTGCAATCAAACGCGACGAGTTTCTTGGCTGCGGTCACGAACAGGTTGCCGGGCCCCACGATCTTGTCCACGCGCGGCACGGACTTCGTGCCGTAGGCCAACGCGGCGATCGCTTGCGCGCCGCCCACGCGATAGAACTCGTGCACGCCCAGGAAGAATGCGGCCGCCAAAGTTTCCCGCGCAGGACGCGGTGACGCCACGCGGATGACAGGCACCCCGGCGACTTGTGCCGGGATTACTGTCATCAGAAGCGTCGAAGGCAAGGGATAGCGGCCGCCTGGGACGTAGCATCCCACCGAGTGCAGGGGACGAACCGCCTGGCCCAACTCGAGGCCGGGGCAAGCCGATTTTCTCCATTCCACCGGCTTCTGCCACTGGCTGTATTGTCTTATATTTGCCGCAGCAACCTTCAAGGCATCCTTGAAGTTGGTGCTGGCTCCATCCCAGGATTGCTGAAGTTCGGTTTCCGTCACGCGAAACACCTGCCGCGGAGTCAAGTCGTCCCACTTCTCGGCGTAGCGGCGCAGCGCATGGTCGCCATTCTTGCGAACATCATCGACAATTCGGCGCACCGTCTTCTCCACCTTGCCCAACTCTGCCGAGCCGCGCTTCTCAAGCTTGCGCACAAAAGCCTCGGCGCCACGCCCGCTCAGTACGCGCATCACAGCACCACCTTGTTGAGTGGATACTCCACAATGCCCTCGGCGCCGGCAGCTTTGAGCTTGGGCATGATCCTCCAAGCGGTGGTCTCTTCGATGATCGTGTTCACGGCCACCCACTCGCCGTCACTCAGGGGAGACACGGTGGGCTTTTGCAGCGCAGGCAGTACGGCCAGCACGGCCGCCAAACCTGGTTTGCGCACGTTCAGCATCAGGCCCACGCGACCCTGCGCGTAGATGGCGCCGCAAAGCATCAGAGCCAGGTTTTGGATTTTGTTGCGCCTTGGCTCATCGGTCCATGCCTGCTTGTTGACGATAAGCTGTGTGGAAGATTCCATCACGGTCTCGATGATGCGCAGGCGGTTGGCTCGCAGCGAGCTTCCGGTCTCCGTGACTTCGACGATCGCGTCGGCCAGCGTGGGCGGCTTGACTTCGGTGGCGCCCCAGGAGAACTCGACTTTCACTGGAATGTTGCGCGCAGCAAAGTAATTGCGTGTCACGTTCACCAGTTCCGTGGCGATAGTCTTTCCCGCGAGGTCTTCCGCCCTCTGGAAAGCGGAATCTTCAGGAACGGCCAGCACCCAGCGCACTTTTCCCAGGCTCTGTTTGGCATAGACCAACTCGGCAGCCGCAGCCACGTCGAGGCCGCTTTCCACAACCCAGTCCTTGCCGGTCAGGCCGCAATCAAGCACGCCGTGGTCCACATAGCGCGCCATCTCTTGCGCGCGGATCAGCATGCATTCGATCTCGGGATCGTCCGTGGCCGCGAAGTACGAGCGGCTGCTGGTGGAGACGGTCAGTCCCGCGCGCTTGAACAGCGCGATGGTTGAATCCTGCAAACTCCCTTTGGGTATGCCGACGCGCAGTTTCATTTGAGGGCCTCCGCGTATTTGATGAGCAACGGTTCGGTGAAACATGACTTCGTGCCAGTGTGGCAGACCAAACCGTCGCCTTCGACGAAGACACGGAAGAGCAGAGTGTCGCGGTCGCAGTCGGTGGCGGCGGAAAGCACGCGCAGGCGGTTCCCGGAAGTCTCGCCTTTCATCCACAGCTTTTTCCGGGTGCGGGAGTAGAACGTAACATAGCCGGTGTTGGCGGTGGCGGCCCAGGCCTCAGCGTTCATAAAGCCGACCATCAACACTTCGCCGGTCGAGTCTTCCTGAACGATCGCGGCTACCAAGCCGTCCATTTTGTCGAAATCGATCTGCATGCTTCCTCATTTTGTGGCACAGCGCCCTCGGCTGTGCGGGATTTGCAATTTCTCAGGTCCTGCTCAAAAAACAAAAAACCCGCCGATTTTTCGTCTCGGCGGGCTTCAATCTCTCTATGATTGCGCTTTCTCTAGCTGGCCTCCGCCGACACGTGTGCTGCGTGATGATGGTGATGGCGGTGATGGATGCCAAGCAGAGTCATTGCGCTTTCAATGTAATTAGCCCCCGCCGGTTTGTCAATGTGTTTTGTTTTCGACCGATTCTGATTGGCTTTCCGTGGTGGGCGCACGTGAACAGCCCCAATAGCGCCGATTCCCGAAGGAACTGACTTCCGTAACATTTCTTGCTTGCCTGCCGATGGTAGAGTACGCCTCAAAGGAAGAACTCAGGTATCGAGGAGCTTATGAATTTGAAGATGGTTTGCCATCTGGCCCTGATGTCATTGTGTGCCGTGGCATGTGCCCGAGCCCAAGACCCGACCAAAGCCGCGCCTGGCCAGTACACGCACGGCCCGGAAAACAAAAACGTAAAGATTGTCTATATCCACTATGGACCCCATGCGAAATCGGCCATGCATGAACATCCGGCCGGTGTAGTAGTGAATGTCAGCGACGGGCATCTTAGGTTCACGGAAGCCGACGGCAAGACACACGAGATTTCCGCATTGCGCGGTGAGGCTCGATATTTCCCGGCTACCAAGCACATGGTCGAGAATCTGGCAGATACTCCCTACGACGGGGTTTACATTGAAATTAAGGGTCCGTCCACAGTCGGCTCCCTCAAGAATGAAACGCACGACGATCAAATAGCGCAAGCCCTGTTGCTGGCGTCAACCGTCGATAAGACTCGCAACGGCCGTCCCGTACGCTAGCAGCAGAGTCGGCTGGGGCCGGATAGAATTCACCGACACTTCCGCAGAGTAGGCCGTTGGCCGCGGGTGAGAGTGAACGTGCCAATATCCTCTTTCCCTTGCGTGACGGTGAGGGTCATCGTGTTGCCGGCAACATGTCCTGAGTAACGGGCTGGGTTGGACGCCGCGGGTTCGTCTCTGAGCACGGGACCACCGTGTTCTGGCGAGAAAGTTCCGGAGACATCGAAATCGCCTTTCTGGTTGAGCGCCATGGGCTGGCTGACTTGGCCGCGCGCGCAATCGAATTCGACCTCAGCGCCTTTTTCAGACACTTCCAGAATGATGTGTTCGCCGCCCCACGAGCCGGTTGCGACTGCGTTGGCTTGCTTGCCGAGCGGCATGCCGGCGGCAGGTAGCCAGACATTGATCGGCGTGAAAGCCATAACAATCACCAAAAGTGTAGCGGGCAAGCTTGCGGTCTGCATCCGGTCGATCCTCCTTTGGCCATTGTTGACGACGCCGTTGAGGAAGTCCACTGCTACGTCGCCAACCGTTGAAGTAAACACATCAAAATCAACGGTTTTGACCCACCGCCATCCGCTTGAAAATCCAGAGTCTCTCTATGATAATGACGCCACCTCTCTCTTTAGCAATAAAACTAGCGGTCCAGGCCCCGTTGCACGCTAGCCAAAGCTGTAGGCAATAGAAACGTCGTTTGGTGGAGTCATTGTCATGCGCCAGTTCGTCGCCCGCACCCTGAGTGCGGTGTTGTTCCTGCTCGTCCTTTGCTGGACAGCTTCCCTTTTTGGACAGAACCTGGACACAAAGAAACCGCTTCGGTCATCTCGCCGGACGTCCAAAGAGAAGACGCTGAAAGCGGCAAGTCCTCTGGCCCCGGTAACGACGCCTGTCGCGAAAGGCCGCAAGACTCCGTCGCCCGGCCAGGACCAGGACCAGGGTAACGCGAAGCCTGCTGAGTCGCCGAGCTTTCGTGTGTTGACCCATCCTCGCGAAGACCGCTTGATGCGAGGACATGACTTCCACGGCGATTTGAGAACGTTGCCGCAAATCCCACCCGAGAAATTGGAGCGTCCCGAATTCGAGGGACCTCAAGTAACCCCGGTCCCCTATCCAGGGACGCCGTCGAGTTCCACGCCGAGTACAGCTCCAGGGACGGCGAGTGCTTCGGTGCCCGCCCCGGCCGCGCCCGCGCCCACACCCAGCGCGAGCTTTGACGGTCTTGATTTTGCCACGTGGGGCAACGGCCATCCCCCGGACACCAACGGCGATGTGGGGCCGACCTATTACATCCAGACCATCAATACTTCGATCGGCATTTTCCGCAAGAGTGACGGCATGCGCGTGGCCGGGTTTACTTTCAACACCTTCATGAGCCAGGGCGCTTTCGGCAATCTGTGCGATTCCAACAATTTTGGCGATCCCGTGGTTCTCTACGACAGCTTTGAAGACCGCTGGATCATCACCGATTTTGCTTTCCAACTCAGCGGCGGCAACCCCGTCGCTCCTGTATTCCAGTGCTTTGCCGTCTCCAAATCAGGCGACCCGGTTAGTGGTGGCTGGAACTTTTATTCCATCAAGACCGCCAACACCAACGCTGACGCGTTTAACGACTACCCGAAGTTCGGCATCTGGCCTGACGGGCTGTATATGTCGGCCAACATGTTCGGCATCACCGGCGGCGCTTTCCAGAACGTCCGTGTGTGGGCCTTCAACAAGGCCCAAATGTATGCTGGGCTTCCGACCGTCCAGATTCTTTCCTTTGACGCTCCATCAGCGGAATTCACTTTGCTTCCGAGCAACGCCCGGTTGCAGACCGGCACGCCGCCAGCCGGTACTCCGAACTACTTCGCGGTGGTAGCGCAATTCCTCAACGCGATCAGCGTTTACAAGTTCCACGTGGATTGGAACGCTATTTCCACTTCTACCTTCAGCGGGCCGTTCATCTCGACGACGTCTTTCTGGTGGGCGCAGTATAGCAATGCCGGCGCCACCACGGTGCCGTCACCCGGCAACCGCCTGGACTCCTTGTATTTCCGGCTGATGATGCAAAACCAATACAGCAATATAGGGGGACAAGAATCACTTTGGGCCAGCCATACTGTGGGAGCTGGGAACCCAACGTCGAATGTGACATCGAGCCAGGCCGCAGTCCGCTACTACCAAGTGAAGGTAACAGGCGGAACGGTGGAAACCAATGCGACCCAGGCCTTTACCTTCAGCCCCGACGCCACTGTATTCCGGTTTATGCCCAGCGTCGACGTGGACCGCATGGGCGACATGGCGATTGGATACTCCGGATCCAACGCTACCTTGAATCCAGTTATTCGTTACGCGGGACGCTTGGTTGGCGATCCTGTGAATTCGATCACCCAAACCGAAACCTCGCTTATCGACGGTACCGGAACCCAAACCGGATCGTGCGGCGGAACCTGCACGCGGTGGGGCGATTACAGCGCGATGACGCTTGACCCAGATGGTTGCACCTTCTGGTACACCAACATGTACTACGTAACCAGCGGGCTGAATTTCAACACGCGGATCGGCGCGTTCAGTTTTCCGGGTTGCACACCGGTCGCTACTGGCACAGTGTCGGGCACAGTGACGGCCTCCGGCAGCGCTAATCCCATCAGTGGAGCCACAATCGCGTTCGGAAGCAGAACCACCACCACTGATATCAACGGCAACTATACCTTCACCGGAATTCCATCCGGAACCTATCCCAGCATCAGCGCTTCTTCTCCGGGCTTTAATTCCAGCACTATTTCTTCTGTTGTTGTAACTGACGGCAACATCACTACGGAGAACTTCTCGCTGACGGCGGCGGCAACTAGCGGTTGCTTCGTGGACACGACTCAAGCGGACTTCCAGGCCGGCGTACCGACGAACTGTGATCTGGTTACGAGCCCCAACAATGTCATCTTACTGAATGCCGCAAATATTGATCAGCAGAACACGACCGTTACCAACAACGGTTTCGGGTTTACCAGCACGTCTTGGGCGGGCCAGACCTTCAAGGCGGGTGTAAGCGGGCAACTAACCAGGGTGGACCTGGATCTTTTCTGCAGCGCGTGCACTGGCACGACTCCCAACATTACTGTCTCTATCAGGGCGACTACCGGCGCCACGCCTGTGCCGACGGGCCCCGACTTGGCCACGGCGACAATCGCAGGTTTCTCGAGTGCCTCTGGAGGCTTTTTCACCGCGAGCTTCAGCAGCCCACCGACGCTAACGGCAGGGACCACCTACGCGGTAATTTTCCGCCCTGTGTCGAACCCAACTGCGGGGGGAAGCTACGCGTATGTTTGCAGCTGCACAGGCCCCGGCGGCGGCGCGGACAGCAATCCGTATGCCAACGGACAGTTTGTAAC
>DATFQZ010000237.1:0-44226 GCA_035263765.1 Candidatus Angelobacter sp.
GACGGCCAGCGATTGCGTGCCCGCGATCGGGCCGGCGAGGTTTTTGAACCACCTGCCCGGTTCGTCAGTGCGCTGAAAGGTAATGTTTTGTGCGTTTGCCCCGGCAGCCACGAAGATAAAAACTGCCGCCAGAGCTATGGCTGTGGTCAGGCTGGATAGACCAAGCTTTTTCATTTACTAACCCTCCTAGTCAACTCAACTCACAGGTCAATTAGGGGAGGCTAGTAGTCTAGCCAGGATTGAAAGACGCCGAGGAGAGCTGGGACGATGTGCCGTTTTCCGGAAACACAAGCTCCCGCGTACATGTACTTTCAGGGTTTCCCAGAATGAAACGCACGCGCAACAGAACATCGACGTAGAAAAACGCCGCCGTTGCCGGCGGCGTTTTTTGTTCGAACCACAATCCACTCGAACCGATTTACTGTGAGAGCAATTTCACTCCATGCGGCACCAGGTGCGGAGCGACGTAGGCGTAGAACATGACGATCAAACCGACGATCGCGCCCAAAGCAATCGAGTGCCAGACCACGAAGCGGAAGATCATGCCTTCGTTGCCGACCTGGTTGGTGGCCGCGGTGGCCACGCAAATCGATTGCGCGTCCACCATCTTGCCCATCACACCACCGGCGCTGTTGGCCGAAGTCATCAGGATGGGATCCAGTCCCAACTGCTGGGCGGTGATCTTCTGCAGGCTACCAAACAACGCGTTCGACGAGGTGTCGCTGCCGGTCAGGGCCACACCCAGCCATCCCAGGAAGGTTCCGAAGAACGGGAAGAACCATCCGGTATGGGTGAAGGCCAGTCCCAAGACAGCGTCAGTCCCTGAGTATCGTGTGACGAAGCCTAAACCCAGCATGCAGGAGATGGCAAAAACCGCCCAACGCATTCGGAACAAGGTGTGTCCAAATATCTTCATCAGCTTGACGGGACTAACTCCACGAATCGTGCCGCCGACGATGGCAGCCAAGAAGCAGCCGGTCCCTGTAGCCGCCAGCCAGATAAACGGGAACTTGGCGCCTTCCGGCGTCGGCTTCTGCACCACCGGCTTGTCGCGCGAGATCAGATTATGGATTGGTGTTGTCCAACCGCCGTTTGGCTTTTGCTTTCCATCAGGACCCGTAACCGTCCAGCCTGGAGTGGTGTTGTTGTTCATCCAGGTTTTTACCGGCTTAAAGCCCCAAAGGAAGACGAACACAGAGAGAATCAAGAACGGCAGCCAAGCTTTGAAGACCTGGCCGGCTGAATAGCCAGCGCCTCCTGAGACCGACGGTAGAGTCTTTCCGCCTCCACTGCCGGCAACGGCCGTGGCCACTGCCTCATCGTCAGAAAACCGCCAGATGGTCTTCGGTTTCCAGAAGAGGAGGAAGACCACGGTGCACAGCAATGAGAACAGACCGGCGGTGATGTCGACCAGGTTGCTGTCCATTTTGTTGGACCAGAAGAACTGCATGGAGGCAAAGGAGATTCCTACCACCAGGATAGCGGGCAGTACCTCAAACGTCTCTTTCCATCCCACCATGGCACGCACCAGCCAGAAGGGGACGATGATGGCGGTGAAGGGCAGGATGCGGCCGATCATGGCATTCATATCGGCTTCCGGCAACTGTGACACGGTGGCCAGCATGTGCACTGGAGTGCCGATCGCTCCCCAGGCCACCGGGGCTGTGTTGGCGATCAGGTTCAAGGCGGCCGCGTGGAAGGGCTTGAACCCCAAACCGATCATGAAAGCCCCGGCAATAGCCACGGGTGAACCGAATCCGGCGCAGCCTTCGATGAACGCACCAAAACAGAAGGCCACGAGCAGAAGCTGCAGGCGGCGATCAGAGGTGATTCCTCCCACCGAAGACTTCATGATTTCAAAATCTCCGGTGCTGACCGAGATGTCGTAGAGATACACCGCGGCCACCACGATCCAGACAATGTTCAGCAGGCCCGTGGACACTCCATAAAGGAAGCTGCCGCCGGCCAGGTTGAAGGGCATGGTGAAAGCATAGTGCGCGACCAGAACAGCGGTGATTGCGGCCGACAGCGCCGACCAGTGCGGCTTCACGCGAAAGCCGGCCATCAGCGTGAACAGGACAATAATCGGCAGCGCCGCCACCAGCGCGGAAAGCCACCACAAGTGTTCTCCGAACGGAAAATAAACTTGCGTCCAGGGTTGCATGAGCTTCTCCTCGTTTGCGAAAGTAACCGGGCGAACTGCTTGCAAACTGCTTCCCGCGCACTCTGTCAGCCCAACAAAGCCGTTTTAAGGCAGAAAAGTGCGCGATTACTTTCTAATCGCAAAGCGCATCTGTCAAGTACTTTATGCGGCCCGACCTCAAAAAAGCAAAGCTGGCTTTTAGCCCTGGAAATGCAGGGTTTAAGGGCGAATTTCCTGGGGCTGGCGCCCACGGTCTGGTGCTTATCCTTTAACAGCACCGACAGTGAATCCGGCGATAAAGCGGTCCAGGAATAAGTTGTAAAGGAACGCGATGGGCAGGCTGGCGATCAGGCACGCGGCCATCAGGCCGCCCCAGTAGTACACATCTCCCAACACCAGAAAATTGGGTACACCCACACCTACCATCTGTCTCGACTGCGGTGAAATAAAGGTCACCGCGTAGACGTATTCCTGGGTCACGAGGGTGAAGGTGAAGATCACAACGGTAAGGATCCCGGAGATGGAAATCGGGATGACCAGCTTGACGAAGGCTCCGAAGCGGGTGAGCCCATCGACCATGGCAGCATCTTCCAACTCGCGGGGAATAGATTTGAAGAAACCCATCAGCAGCCAGATGGAGAATGGAATGGTCACGCTGGGATAGACCAACACCAGAGACCAGAGCGAGTCCTGCAGTCCCAGGACGGCCACCACGCGCGATAAAGGGATAAACAGCAATGTCGGCGGCACGAGATAGGTGAGGAAAATGCCTATGCCGATGCGTTCGCCCCATTTGCCGGTAAGCCGTGCAAGTGCGTACGCCGCCGGCACGGACAGCAGCAGCGTGATGATGACCACTGCCAGGCCGACCCAGGTGGTGTTGATCAGCCACTGGCCATAATCGGTCTGGCGAAACAAGTACCGCAGATGGTCGAGCGTCGGCGGCATGTTGAAGAGGAACGGATTGTTATCGGTGGCGTAGAGATCCAGGTTCTGCTTGAAAGTCGCGATAGCCATCCAGAAAAACGGAAATGCCAGCAGCGTGGTAAATACGGTCAATACCAGGGCCCGGACGGTCTTGGGCCAGGCGCTGGACCCGCGAAACGCGCGACGCACCTTCTGACTTTGCAAATACCACATGAGCAGGGCCGAGAGGCTCGCTGCGACAGCAAGTTCAATGGCCAAGCGATACTGTGCCTGGCGCAAAGCCACCAGAAACAGCGCGATCAGGCTGCCGCCGACTTGCATCGACAAAAGGAAGAAGAAGAATATCCTGGCGCCATTGTGCAGCTTCCAGAGACCCACCGCGATTCCCGCCAGCAGCAAGGCGGCCAATACCCTGAACACCATTCCCAATCCGCTGACGTGCAGCAGAACTACACGCACCACGATCGTCACCGCGCCCAGGAACAACAGTGCACTCAGCAAGGAGATGACGACAGGTCTCTTCAGGGCCGGTAAGCCAACGCTATCCGTCATGCCAACTCCGCGCGGTGCGCCATCCGCAGCATCAGATAGGCAACCAGCACCAGGACCGGCACCAGAAAGACCGAGATCGCCGCCCCGGCGGCCAGGTCGCTACCGGTGATGCCAGTCGCAAAAGCATAGGACGGCAAAGTCTGGGTGGAATCAAACGGCCCGCCGTTGGTAAGGATGTAAACCACTGTCATGTCAGTGAAAGTGAAGATGGTCCCGAACAACAGGGCCACGCTGATGATCGGCAACATCATGGGCAGGTTGATCTGGAACAGCGTCCGCCAGAAACCGGCGCCGTCAATGGCCGCGGCTTCCGGGATTTCCTTGGGAATCGCCGTTCGCCCGGCCAGCAGGATGACCGTGGAAAACGGTATCAGCCGCCAGCAATGCACCAGCACGACTGACGCCTTGGCGAGCATAGGTTCACCCAGCCACATGGGTGTGTCAAAAGGTCTGACCAGATGAAGCCACACGAGCACCCAGGTAATGACACTGTAAATGGAATCCAGGATCCACTTGAAGCCGATGGTCCCCAGCGAAACTGGAGCGACCCAGGGCAATAAGATGAGGAACCTCACCAGTCCTCGCCCCCAAAAAGGCTTTTCGAGGGCGATGGCCAGAATATTGGCGCATACCATGACAATGATCTGCGCGGCGATGGTGAACCCGATTGAGTTCTTGAGAGACTGGCGAAAACTGGGGCTCTGCAAAATGCTGCGGAAATTCTCGAGCCCCACGTAATGGATGCCACTGCCACCGATACGCGCGTCGCTGAACGCATAAAAGATCGCCAGTACGAAGGGCATCCCTATCAACAGCACGATATACAGCACGGCGGGGCTGAACATGGCAAACCCCAACACCGGGCTCTGCGCCGCACCAACGGACTTGATCTTGTTGTTTCGCGCGGCGGCCGTGGCGCCTATTGCCATGAGAGCGCCCTCACTTGCGCTTTCTTGTCAGTCGTGGCGTCGAAGAATTTCAAATCGCGCTCCGCCACGGCAAAATCATACGTGCTCCCGATCTCAAAGGAGCGACTTAGGAGCAACCGGGCTATGACTTTTTTTTCGTTCGCAGGTCCGCCCACGAGAATTCCCGAGACGATGAACTCTGCTCCCAGGTATTCCACGTTCTCCACGCGAAATTTGAATCCCAGCTTCGCCGATTCCTTGACCTCGTCGTTCAAACGAAAATGCTCGGGACGGAAGCCGGCTATCATGCCGCTAATCTGGATCAAGTTCATCGGCGGCGAACCCAGGAACGTGGCGACGAAGGTGTCTGCCGGATCGTCATAGACCTCCTTCGGCGTACCGATCTGCCGCACTACGCCTTTGTTGAGCACCATGATGCGATCGCCCATGGCCATGGCTTCTACCTGGTCATGGGTCACGTAAATGGTCGTGGTGCCGACGCGGCGATGGAAGCGTTCCAGTTCCTCGCGGGCAGAGAGCCGCAGCTTGGCATCCAGATTGGAGAGCGGCTCGTCCAGTAGAAAGACCGAAGGCTCGCGCACGATAGCGCGCGCCAGCGCCACCCGCTGTCGCTCGCCTCCTGAGAGCTCGCGTGGCTTGCGGTTGAGCAGTGCTCCGATCCCCAGGAGCGATGCCGCCCATTCCACCTTGTCTTTGTGAAGATGCCTGGGAACGTTTTGCGCCTTGAGTGGAAAAGCGATGTTCTTGTAAACCGTGAGGTGCGGATAAAGCGCATAACTCTGGAAAACCATGGCGATCCTGCGCTCCCGCGGCGTTAAGTCGTTGACGACCTTGCCCCCAATCAAAATCTCGCCGGCCGTGGGCGTTTCCAGGCCGGCGATCATTCGCAAGAGTGTGGTCTTCCCGGAACCCGAAGGTCCCAGGAACACCAGGAATTCGCCTTCGTGCGTTTCCAGATTTACGTCGTTGACCGCTCCCAGTTCACCTTCTTTAAAGACTTTCGTCAGATTTCGCGTGGTAACGACTGCCATCAAGCCCCCGGGTTGTTATTTGAACCTTTCAAAAATACGCTGGTACTCCTTGTGCGCGGCCGCAGCGGCGTTTTCAGGAGTCTCATCACCGCGCGCCACCTTGGCGAACATCGTGGGCAACACCCAGGTGGTAAACGCCTCGTCAATGGCAGCCGTCGCAAATCCCGGATAGCCTACGTTGGTGGCCCAATCCAGCACGTTTCCTAGCACCTTGTACCTGTCGGGCGGATTGGAACGAGGATCGTTGGCAATCTCCTTCTGCAGGTCCGGCACGGTCGTGGGAAAGCAGGGGAAGTTATAGAACTGACCGGCAACGAAGCCGTCATGGAAGTGGTCCATGTAATCGATCAGGAACTGTTGCGCGCCTTCCTTGTTCTCCGCGAACTCCCAGATCACGTAGCAGTTCATCACGTGTTCCGCGGCAATGCGGCGAACGGGGCCCTTCGGAGTTGCGAGGACGCCGATCTTGCTGTCGATGGGCATGTGTTCCCTCTCCGACTGGCGGGTGATGGAAATTGCGTTGGCGACGTAGGAAACGCGCCCAGCCAGCATCGCCTGGTTGTTGGAAGGCGGCGTCCAGGTGAAGACCTCGGGCGTCTCCGATTCCTGATACAGCGCCTTCATGAACTTGAGCGCTTCAACCGTGTTCTTGGAGTTCAGCGTTACGTTGCCCTGCGCATCCTGCTCCGCTCCTCCAAACGACCACAAAATGGCACGCATCGCCATGCTGGTGTCGAGTTCCTGCGACAAGCCGAGGCCGCAAGGATGGCCGTTCTTGTCTCTGATTTTCTTGGCGCCGGCACGCAAATCATCGTAGGTATCCGGCCCGTTGGGATAGCCCGCTTCTCCCCACCATTCTCTGTGATAATTGCCCGGATCGGGCGTGTAGGCGTCAGAAAATGCGAAGTATTTCTTGGTCTTGGGATTGAAGGTGGACTTGTAGGCCAGGTCGATCTTCTTGCCGTGTTTCTTCTCGACTTCCTGGTACACATGGGTCATGTCGATGACCTGGCTCTCGTACGCCGCCGGCGGGGAGAGGAACATGAAGAGATCGTGGCCCTTTTTCGCCGACACTTCCGACTTGGCGCGCGTCGGCAGGTCCACGAGATTGATGTTGTCCACGGTTACAACGGTGTTGTTCTTCTTTCCCCATTCCACCGTGTAGGTCTTGTTGAACCACTCGTCCCACGCGGGAACAAAGTGGCTCCATTGCAGGATCTTCAAGGTCTTCTGCTGAGCCGCGGCCCGGTCCGGAAACAGAAATGTGGTCCCTAACGCCCCGGCAGCCAGGCTTCCGGCTCCAGCAATCTTGATGAAGTCTCTGCGGGATACGCCGTTGCCTTTCTTCTTCTCGCTCATAGCTCCTCCTCAGTCAGCATGCACAACTGGTTTCTTTGATTCTGGAAAATCTAGAACCCGTCATTCTGTCATCTGCGAGACGCGGCACATCGCGTCTCACCCTTGGCCACGAAGCATTTTCCCGGGACTAATATTACATTCAATCCACCGACAGCGAGACGTGGCAATGCCACGTCTCTACGCTACGGTTCCTCTATTCTCTACTACCGTTCCTCTCCAAAACGTTTCAGATCTTCCGGCGCCTCTTTCACTGCTACTTTTTTGCCTCCCTGGACCATGACGCGTATCTGCTCGACCACGTCCGGGTTGGCCAGCGTGGTCACATCGCCGGTATCCATCTGGTTGGAAATAGCGGCGAGCACGCGGCGCATGATCTTGCCGGAGCGCGTCTTGGGCATGTCCGGAACCACATGTACTTTCCTTGGACGGGCAATCTTGCCGATCTGGTGCTCGATAGCCTCGGTCACTTTCTTTTCTGTACCCGCGGTGGGCGGGACGCCGGGCTTCAAAGCTACGTAAACTTCCGGTACGCGTCCCTTCACTTCGTCGACGACCGGCACCACTGCTGCCTCGGCAACCTCCGGGCAGGTCAGGCAAGCCGACTCCAGCTCCTTTGTCCCCAGGCGATGGCCGGCCACGTTAATCACGTCGTCCACGCGGCCCAGGATGCGGTAGTAGCCGTCCGGGGCCTGGACTGCACCGTCGCCGGCGAAGTACGGCCAATCATGCCAGTCTTTGCTTTCCTTGTTCCTGTTGTATTTCTGGTAGTACTGGCGGACGAAACGCTCACGGTCGCCCCAAATGGTCTGGAAGATCCCCGGCCAGGGGTTGCGAATGCAGATGTTCCCTGCTTTGCCGGAGCCGGGTTTCACTTCCTTCCCTTCTTCGTCGTAAATGACAGGGTAAATTCCCGGCACGGGCGGCCCGGCGCTCCCCGGCTTCATCGGGTCCATCGCCGGTTTGGTGCTGCAAAGGAAACCGCCGGTTTCCGTCTGCCACCAGGTGTCCACGATCACGGCTTCGCCTTTGCCCACGACTTCGTAATACCACTTCCACACTTCCGGCTCGATGGGTTCGCCCACGGTCGTCATGTGTTTGAAGTGATAGTCGTATTTGGCGGGCTCGTCCGGACCCGCCTTGCGCAGCATGCGGATGGCGGTGGGCGAGGTGTGGAAGATGTTCACGTCCAGGCGTTTGGCAACGCGCCAGGGACGTCCGGGGTCAGGATAGTTGGGCACGCCTTCATACAAAACGCTGGTCGCAGCCAGCGCCAGAGGTCCGTACACGATGTAGGAGTGTCCCGTGATCCAGCCGATATCGGCCATGCACCAGTAAACGTCTTCAGGATGAACGTCCTGAATGTATTTCGTAGTTCCGGCGACATAAGAAAGATATCCGCCGGTACCGTGCTGGCATCCTTTGGGCCGGCCGGTTGTGCCGCTGGTGTACATCAAAAACAGCGGCGCTTCTGACGGCATCGACACCGGCGCTACGATCTGGCCATGATACTTCTTCAAAATGTCATCCACGAAGAAATCGCGGTCCTTAACCATGCTCTTGGCAGAGTTGTACTTGCCAGCCTGCCGGCGCCAGACCAGGACCTTCTCGAGCTTCTGGCCCTCTTTCTCGGCCGTAGCCGCGGCGATGTCGGCTTTTTCTTTGTGGTCGGTCATCGCGCCGCTGCGGTAATAGCCGTCAATGGTGACCAGCACTTTGCTGCCGGAGTCGGCAGCGCGCATGCCGCAGGCTTCGCCGCTGAAACCGCCGAAGACCACGGAATGGATCAAACCCAGACGGGCGCAGGCCAGCATGGTCACCGGCAGCTCGGGCACCACAGGCATGTGAATGGTTACGCGGTCTCCGGTTTTCAGCCCGCAGAAATCGCGCAGCAGCGCGGCCATTTCGTTAACCCGGAAATAAAGATCCTGGTAGGTAATCGCGACCGGCGGATCGTCCTCCGGTTCGCCCACAAAAATGAATGCGGCTTTGTTTTTATATTTGTCCAGGTGCCGGTCCACGCAGTTGTAGCAGACGTTGAGCTTTCCGCCGGAAAACCATTTCCAGAAAGGGGCGTCGCTGGTGTCGAGCGTGGTGTGCCAGTAATGATCCCAGCTCAGCAGATCGGCGTACTCGCGGTAGCACTCGGGAAAGTTTTTCTCGCTGAAGCGTTCATTCACGGCCGGATCGGCAAGATTGGCTTGCCCGATGAACTTGGCGCTCGGGTGGTAGTAATCCTCTTCTCTCCAGTGAACGGCTATATGCGCTTCGGTCAGTTCTGTCTCTTGCTCGGTTGCTTTCATTAAACGAGCGTCAGCCATGGCGTAAACTTCTCCCCTTTTTCGATCACCCAAAGGATAGTCCTGTAAGGCCTGCAGGCACAACGGTGAAAAGCGGGCGACGAACACGCCGCCCGCTTGGTTGTATCTTCAATCATGCTAGGGTCGATCAGGTACTCGTCTCAGTCCCCGGCCTTGCTTGGGGCCGTGCCCGGCTTGACCTCATGCCAGATCTTGACGTGCACGGTTTCCTTGAGCAAGATCGAGCCAACGATGAACGTCAAGGCGGCAACAATAATCGGGTAATAGAGGCCGTCGAGCGGATTGCCGGTTGCTGCTGGAATCCAGACGCAGACCAGCGGCACGAGTCCTCCGAACCAACCGTTGCCGATGTGATATGGCAACGAGAGTGCGCTGTAGCGGATCTTAGCTGGGAACGACTCCACTAGAAACGCGGCAATGGGCCCGTAGACCATGGTGACGAAAATCACTTGAATAAAGATGAGCCACATCAGCATGGTTTTATTGGCATTACTGGCCACCGGAGCAGCTACAGCCTTTCCCGTTGGATCCACCGTTTGAGGCGTGAGAACGGTGGCCCCAGTCACTTTGTTTTTGCTGCTGCCCACATGTGTGACATTGTTGCCGGCGGCGCGAATCATTGCGGGATACAGACCAAGGTCGGTTCCCGGAATGCGATAGCTGAGCGCGGCAAGAATTAGACCGGCCATGATGATCTTCTTACGGCCAATCTTGTCAGAGAGCCAGCCAAACAAAACGAAGAGAGGCATTCCGAGCAGCAACGCCTTGGCAACAATAATGTTTGCGTCGCGTGTTGGAACTTTAAGGATCGTGGTCATAAAGAACAGAGCAAAGAATTGCCCCGTGTACCACACCACGCCCTGGCCCGCTGTTGCACCAAGTAGCGTGATCAGGAAGCGCTTGAAGTTTTCAGGTACCGTGAATGCTTCCTTCAGCGGCGCCGAGGAGGTCATCCCGGTGGTCTTAAGCTGCTCAAAAATTGGCGATTCCCTCATTCGCAGGCGGATGTACAGGGAGATCATGACCAGGATCAATGAAGACAGGAACGGGATGCGCCAGCCCCATTCCTTGAACGCGGCATCGCTCATCTGGCTCTGCGTGCCGAGGATGACGGCGATGGAAACGAACAGACCGAGAGTGGCCGTAATCTGGATGAAGCTGGTGAAGAAGCCACGCTTGTCGTCAGGTGCGTGTTCGGCAACATAGATTGCGGCGCCACCGTACTCGCCGCCCAGCGCCAGTCCCTGCAACACACGCAAGACAATCAGGATCACCGGAGTGAACCAGCCGGCTGTCGCATAGCTCGGCAATGCTCCCACAAGAGCTGTCGCGCCTCCCATAATCGAGAGCGTCACGATGAAGGCATATTTACGGCCGACGAGGTCGCCGATGCGCCCGAAGAAGAGCGCGCCGAACGGCCGCACCGCAAAACCAACAAAGAAAGTCGCCAAATATGCGATGTATTGGAAGAGTTCATTGCCCGGCGGATAGAACTTAGGGGCCAGGTAAGGGGCCAGCGTCCCGAAAATGTAGAAGTCGTACCACTCGATCATCGTTCCTACGGACGATGCCAGAATCACGTTCCACATCTTGGAGGTCGAAATCTGGTCTGACGAAGTTACCTGCAAGGGAACACTTGCCATACGGCCCTCCTAAGAATGAGGATATCAGGCGGCCGGGCCTGATTCCTGCTAATTTGGCTTTCGCTAACCGCTGTAAATGCAAACCAGCGCTGAATTCCAGAGCACATCCTGCTGCTCTGTGCATTGGGATCCCTGAGAAACAGACCCGCCTTTCCTCACCGCTCGGGGCGTTCGGAGAGGAGATTGGCATTCTTTAGGCCCATTAGCCTAGCTGGATTACTAGCGTTGTCAAGCAGAAAGAACACGTTGGCTCTTCTTCGTCAAAAGCTCATTTTTTCTTCACGCCGTTTGGGCCGCGTATATTATGGTTGACCCTTATTTGGTTCGTCTTCCGCTCTCGACCCGCCTTCTTTGCTGGCCTGCTACCCTGCCTGGCAAGTTACCACTGGTGCCGCAAAGCCCTTGTTTATCGCGGCTGGAGAGCGATATCATGCAGCCCTCGGTGTAATCCGTGCCAGTTTATTGTGTGGGAGTCAAGTCCGGTTGAACGCCGGACGCGGCTGCATCTTGCTCCAGAAGGAGAAAGTCATGAAGAGCTCGTCTCAAATGCGCGCAAGACTGTGCGGTATTGTGGTCCTGATCCTGTTGGCCGCCAGCCTGGGGACCCTCGCGGTCCAGGCCCAGGATACGATCACAGTCGGCGTGGTCATGCCCACTACCGGCCGCGAAGCCAAGCCCGGACAGTATCAGAAGGAAGGAATTGAGCTCGCCATCAAGCAGATCAACGACGCAGGCGGGATCATGGTCAAGGACAAAGGCAAGAAGCTCCTGATCAAAGAAGTCTTCTATGACGACGGCTCTGACTCCGCCAAGTCTGCCTCGCTGGCCGAGCGGGTCATGAGCTCTGATAATGCTACCGCGGTCATCGGCGGGTATTCCACCGCCCTCGGCGAAGCTGAGTCAGTGATGCCCGACCGCTATCAGACACCATGGATCACTGCCGGCGCTGCCGCCACCAGCATCTTCAGCAAGGGTTACAAGTACACTTTTGGTGCCCTGAGCCCAATTGTGCTTCTAGGCGATACCACTGCTGAGTTCCTGGGCAGCCTGGTAGACCAGGGCAAACTCAAGAAAGGTCTCAAGATCGCCCTGGTAGTGGAAAACACCGATCACGGCGTTGACTACGTCAACGGAATCCAGGGTTGGATCAGCAAACACCCGGGATATTTCACCGTCGTCCTCAACGAGAAATTTGACCTCGGCGGCACCGACTTCTCCGGGCTACTGCAGAAAGTCAAAACCTCCAGGGCCGATATCTTCCTCTCCGATGCCCACCTGCAGGACTACATCACCATGCAGCGGCAGTATCTGCAAGCCGGTTTGCATCACCAGGTAATCAGCTATGGCGCTCGCGGCCCCGAATCCGACGCCCGGAAAGCTCTCGGTCAAGGAACTGACTACATCCTGGCGGCGCTCTGGTGGTCGGACAAACTGCCGTATCCGCAAGCGACGAAGTTCGTCAGCGATTACAAGGGGTTCACCGGCCGCGCGCCGGACTCCTGGTATGCCGCCACAGCCTATGATGCTATGCGTATTCTGGCTCAGGCCATTCAGGCAGCCGGGACCTTGAACAAATCCAAGATCCGTGACGAGCTCGCCAAAGCGCAACTCAAAGGCTCGCTGTTGCCCGGACAAGTCCTGAAATTCGGACCCAACGGCCAGGCGGGATATCCGTTCTTGGTGACGCAGAACAAACCTGGGGACAAAGTGGACATCGTCTATCCCAAGGACGCAGCTACCGGCGCTCCGGTCGCGCCGATGCCGTGATTGCAGGCCGTAACCCATCGTCATGACCGCTGTCGATTATCTCAGCCTGCTGATCTCTGCCTTGCTGCTGGCCGGCATCTACGCTGCCATGGCCGTCGGCATGACCGTGATCTACGGCGTGATGAAGATCGTGAACCTGGCCCACGCCGGGTTCCTCATGCTCGGCGCGTACTTCGCGTTTGAGATGTACGACCGCTTCCATTTCGACCCCATCCTGGGAGCGGTCGCCGCGCTGCCGGTCTTTTTTGTCTTCGGCATGGGCGTGCACTGGCTGCTAGTGCGGTGGCTTCCGAAGTCGGATACGCCAACCCTCGCTTCCCTGCTGTTGATGTTCGGCTTGTGGCAGGTTCTGCAGAACATCGGGTATCTGAAGTGGGGCAACACGGCCTATTCGATCTTCACCCCGCGCAGCCTTTCTTCCATACACATCGGGGAGATCTCCCTGCCCAAGGATAAATTGGTCGTGTTTGCGGCCGCCGTGGTCTCGCTGGTGCTGTTGCAACTGATCTTCCACCGCAGTTGGTTCGGACGGTCCATGCGCTCCCTGATCCAGAACCCCTATGCGGCCCAGATCGTCGGCGTGGACGATGAGCGGACCTCGCGCCTTTCTTTCGGACTGGGCACGGCCTTTGCAGGCTTTGCCGGAGCTTTGCTGGCAATGCTTTATCCCTTCACACCGGACTTCGGGCCTCCATTTCTCTTGCGATCTTTCGTGATCATCGTACTCGGAGGCCTCGAATCCATTTCCGGTGTGGCACTGGGTGCGCTGATCCTGGCGGTGCTGGAAACGTTCAGCATCAACGTTCCCCTACCCTGGTACTGGCACGGATGGAATTCCTACTACCTACCGGCGAGCTACCAGCCGGCTGTCTCCTTCGTGCTGCTGGTGGTGGTGCTGCTGGTGCTGCCCAAGGGCATCGCTGGGCTGCTCGAAAAGAAATGGCGGGTAACCTAGTGGCCAATTTTTCCGCGGGCCGGATCAGGTTGTTGCTGCCGTTGCTGCTTTTGGCTGTTGTTCTGTCGTTGCCGGCCACGCAGTTGGGGCCGAATGTCGTGCGCCTGCTGTTCGGGACTGCTGTCTGGATCACCTGCAGCGTGGCCTGGAATCTTCTGGGCGGATTTACCGGCCAGGTTTCGTTCGGCTTTGCCGTCTTCTACGGGCTCGGGGCGTATGGTGCTGCCCTGATGATCAATGCCGGCTACAGCCCTTATCTCGCCTTTCTGGTGGCGGCGGGTGTAGCGGTGCTGGCTTCGTTTCTGGTCGGACTGCCGACGTTTCGCTTACGCGGGCCCTACTTCGCCATCGCCACGATCGGCGTGGGCGAAACCACGCGCGTGATCATGAACAACCTCGACATCACCGGCGGGGCCAGCGGGTTGCGCGTGATCGAGGCAGGAGCTTTTCGCCAGCTCGACCACTACTACACCGCGATCGTCCTGGCAGCCCTGGCTGTGGCCGTTTCCGCTCTGATCGCGCACAGCAAATTCGGCCTGGCCTTGCGCGCCATCAAACAGGACCAGGACGCCGCCGCCGACCTGGGCGTAAACCCGTACCGTTCCAAGCTGTGGATTCATGCCATCGCCGCGGCGTTCACGGGGATGGCCGGCGGAGTCTACGCGCGCTATCACGCTTTTATTTACCCTGGCGACGTCTTCGCCTTCCAGACCTCCATCTCCATTCTCCTGATGCCGGTAATCGGCGGTATTGGCACGGTATGGGGGCCCGTGCTGGGAGGCGTGATTTTCGGTATCGTGGAAGAAGAACTCGTGGTCCACTTCCCTAACATTCATTTGTTGCTTTATGGTTCGCTGTTGATCATGATCATTTTGTTCGAGCCCGACGGCCTGATGGGACTGCTGCGCCGGCTGTTGCGGCTCGTGAGGAGTAAACCAAAACGTGAGCATCCTCGAAGTCCAGACCCTGAGCAAGTCGTTTGGGGGAGTAGCCGCGCTCAAGGACATTAGCTTCACCGTCGTGGAGAAGCAGATCAGCGGCTTCATCGGCCCGAATGGCGCGGGCAAGACCACGTTATTCAACGTGATTACGGGAACCTTCCGCCCTTCTGCCGGGAAAGTGCGGTTGCGCGGCAAAGACATCACCGGCAAAGGTCCGGCTGCGCTGGTGAAGATGGGTGTGGCACGCACGCACCAGATCGTGCGGCCGTTCCGCCTGATGACCGTGCTCGAGAACGTACAACTGGCGGTTCATTACGGAAGGCATCCCGTGGCCGGCACCGCGGCGGCCCGCGAGCGGAGCATGGAAGTGCTGAAGCGCGTAGGGCTGGATGCCAAAGCGCAGCTCTTGGCGTCGGCATTGTCGCTGGGCGAACAGAAAGTGCTGGAAGTGGCGCGAGCGCTGGCCACGCAGCCTGATCTGCTTCTGCTCGACGAGATCTGCGGTGGACTGAGTGGCCGGGAAACCCTGTCCATGCTCGATCTTCTACATCGCATCCGAGAAAGCGGAACCACCATCATGTACGTGGAGCATGACATGAAGGCCATCATGTCCGTGTGTGACCGCATCACCGTGCTCAATTTCGGACAGAAACTGGCGGAAGGCAAGCCCCAGGAGATCCAGAACGATCCCGCTGTTATTGAGGCCTATCTGGGCAAAGCAGACTTGGGGAGCCCGCCGCGTGCCTGACCCTCAGGACATCCCGCTTCTGAAGGTTGAGAACCTGGAGGTGCGCTACGGCGTGGTCCAGGTGCTATGGGGCGTCTCCCTAGCTGTGGCTCGCGGCAAGGTCACGTGCATAATCGGCGCCAACGGCGCGGGCAAAACCACCACACTCAATACGATTGCCGGTGTGTTGCCGGTCAAGAGTGGGCGCATCCTGCTGAACGGCGAAGACGTGACTTCCCTTTCCACGCTTGGCCGAGTGCGTCATCGCATCAGTTTGGTTCCTGAAGGCCGCCAGCTCTGGCCAGGGATGTCGGTGGAAGAAAACCTGCTGATGGGCTGCTTTCTCCCCGAGCTGCGCAGCCATGCGCGAAAAGGGCTGGAACGCATTTACGAGCTCTTCCCGCGCCTCAAAGAGCGTCGCCGCCAGATGGCTGGGACGCTCTCCGGCGGCGAGCAGCAGATGTGCGCCATCGGGCGCGGCGTGATGACGGAGCCGCAATTGCTCATGCTCGACGAGCCTTCGCTCGGACTCGCACCTAAACTGGTGGACGAGATCTTTCAGCTGATCGGCAACATCGCCCGCCAGGGCGTTACGATTCTGCTGGTCGGCCAGAACGTGAACTACACTCTGCAGGTCTCCCATTACGGCTACGTCATGGAAGTCGGGCGCATCACGCTCGAAGGCCCCAGCGAGATGCTCTTCCACAACGAGCACGTGCGCCATGCTTATCTGGGCGTGAGCGAAGAAGCCAAAGCGTAGAGCCGTCCCTAGGTCGGTTCAACGACCGGCACCGTGTTTACCGCCGCGAGTCCGGTGGCACCATGTTGTTCGCACGATAGTAGACCACGAGTTGGCCATAGTGCTCGCCGCTGTGCTCGATGGCGAACGTCCACATGGTGGAGTTATGAGCCATCCGGTTGCCGAAAAACTTCGATGTATTGTCCAGCCCCGCGTCACCCTGCTGTTGAATCACTTTCGCTCCGTCGGCGACGGCCTCTTGAACGAACTTGACGACGTCGGCCTTGGTCTTGAACTGGTCACGCGTAGGATTGTCACCCTCGCCGAAGTCGGGCCCGACGTTGGATCCGGAAATCCTCCGTATCACGACGAAATCCAGCGCAGCGGCGTGGAGAAGATTCAGGGCAAAGGTGCGCTGGTCCTTCTGCACCTTAAAGTCGTATTTGTCTTCGGGAAAATCCTGCGCCATGGCGATGAGTTTGTTCCCGATGTCGTTCCATCTCTCCAACATCTCATCGGAACGAGAACGCGCAGGGCTCGGTGGCTGGGTCTGGGTTTGGGCCTGAAGACTCATTCCGACGCCAGCAAGGAGAGTGACCGCAACAAGCGCAAGGGTAGGCCGATTCATTTTTTGGATGGCTCCTTATTTTGATCTGCTTTCCGCAGTCCCGTCGGGAGTTAGACGTAGCGGCGCTCCCAAAGTTTGATCAAAAATGAATGCTTGGGCACCGCGGCAACACGCTAACCCTTGGATCAGCTTGCAAGGGGGGAGATAAACCTTGCCGTCAATCCCGCCCTAAGTCCAGCAAGTGCTTGATTTCAGTGCCCATATCCCTCTTCAAAACTATTCAAAACTTATTGATTGGCTCTTAAAGACTTTCCAGCGCGCCATTCTGCAAAATTGCGCTCGTCTGATGCGGCGTCCCCAACGTTTCTGGGTTGGCACCCAATACGAGATTGCCGCCGGACAAAGGACGTCACGATTCGGAGCACAGACGACTGTTTCTTTCAATCTTCGGAGGTGTGAAATGGCGAGCAATATCAGTCTCAAAGCAAGTAAAACCCTCGTGGCCGCCGGAACTTGCCTGGCGCTTTGGATGGCGGCAACGGGCTCCGGCCAAGCCCAGAAGCCAGGGGACGGCGAGCGCGGTCCCGCCGCTGCCGAAAAGAGTTTTGTCCCTGCTTCCATCAAGGTACTTCCCGGGCTGCAGTGTTCGATTTACCCGGAAGGAAGCGACCCCTCGACAGGTCTTGAAGTATTCGCCGATGATGATGGTTATGCCCGGTTTCACGCGGTGCGCGCCGAGGGGGGCAATGCCATCAAGCGGCTCACTCTGGGTTGCAAGGACGCCAACGGCAAGCCATCCTCTTTCGCGGTCGATCTCACCTCGGACGCCACGTTCGAGCCGCGTCCGCTGGATCTCTCTAAGGAGCGGGGCACCGACAGACCGGCTCTTACCGGCGACCCTCTCCGCTTTACGCAAGCTCAGCTGATCGAGGCCGGATATGGGCTCAGGCCCGACCCGCAAAAAGATCCCGATGCATACAATCGCTGGCTCTCCGCGGCCTCAAAGCCGGGACGAATGCTGCAAGCCAAGCGTCCCGCTTCGCACGAGCACACAGTGATCACGACCACAGGAGGTCCCTGGGTGGGATCGGTGCTCGGCGGGTCTCCTTCCTACATTGCTATCGAGGCGTACTTTAACGTTCCCAAGGCCATTCATGGCGGCGACAAGACCACAGGCACGGAAATATCGATTTGGGACGGCCTCGGAGGGTTCGGCACCGGACCCGGGCTTATCCAGGCCGGCGTGAGTTTGCAAACCACTTCGGCTGTCGCCACCTATGGGAGCTGGCGGGAGTATTGCTGCGGGCATGGCCTGAACGGAAACAGTAACGGTTACGGCGGGGCGTTTAAGCCTAATCCGGGCGACGACATTTACGACGTGAACTGGTATTGCGATGCCAAGGGCAACCCAAACATCAATGGGGGCTATGGATGTTCATTTCTTCAGGACTTGACCACCGGCGCAATCCTCAGCTGTACGCGTCCGCAAGGGACGCCGGGAAGCACGCCGTGCTGGTCGGCGAACGCGCATCCGCTTTGCTCCGCCGTCCCCGCGCCGCCTAAAGCGGCCCAGTGCATGACTCTTGGGGTGAACGCGGAGTTCGTAATCGAAAACCAAGCGGGTCAATGTTGCGCTCCAGCGACCGCTTTCACCGACTTTCGGCCCAAAGTGACGATGACCGGCTCTGCCTACTCCACCAAGACAGGCAGCTATTCACAAACCATCAACAGCGACTCGCAAGTCTTTCTGCTGAAGGATTTCACCGACACGACGACACATATCGACGTCTGGCTCGGCAAGGCGTGGCAGACTAACTTCCGCATCGAACCGCACGTGCCCACCGCTGAGGTCAAGGGCGACATCAAAGTCGCCGGCGCGCAGGCCAAGGGATTCGCCGACCTCAAGTGCGACGAGATTGCGATCGAGGCGTCGAGCAAAGACGAGACGCCTCCGCTCGGCGTGCCCAAGTGGGAGCGTCACGCGAATGCGACCGGTTCCTGGGCCAGCGGCTCGTGTAGCTACCAGGTCAACGTGCCGGCCAACAGCGAGTTTCAAGTGCGCCTGCTGGCCGCCGTGAAGAGCGTGCCTTGCGGCGGCTACGATACGGTAACGAGCACACCGGCAGAGACAGACTGGCTCAGCGTCAACGTGGGCGGCGTCAAGACAGAAGACTTCAAACTCGATTCAGTGGGGTGCGTTGCGCTCAAGTAAGTGTCACCAACCTCATATTCAAGTTCTGGAGAGGCCCCGACAAGAGTCGGGGCCTTTCAAGAGCCGTAGCAGGCTCCGCGGTTCCTGCAAAAATAGCACGCAAGGTCTCTGTTCCTGAACGTTCTCTCCTTAGTGCCACAGATGTTTCCCCCCAGAGCGCACACAAACAAACTATGTATCGAAAAACTGCCTTCTTGGTTTTCCTCCTTTTGGGGTGGATTCCGGCTCTCGCCTGGGCGCAAGGAGCTGACCAGCCGCCAAGCTCGACGGACCAGCCGGCCATTACCATTTACAACGCAAACTTCGCCGTGGTGCGGCAGTCAATCCCGCTGGACTTGCAGGCCGGGGTCAACCACATCACCTTCAACGACGCTACAGCCCACATCGAACCGGATTCGGTCATGCTGCGCGATCCGCTCGGCCGGCGCGCGCTGCGAATCCTGGAGCAGAACTATCGCAACGACCCCGTCAGCCAGCAACTTCTGCTGTTCCTGAATGAAGGCAAAACCCTGGACTTCCTCGCTGGGCAATGGACGGACAAGGACGGTCAACCCCATCAGAGGATCGTGAAGGGCAAGATCATTCGCAGCGGGTATCAGAACCAGGGCAATCCCATCGTCGACGTCGACGGCCAATTGCAGTTCAGTCTCCCCGGGCAGCCGGTATTTCCCACGCTGGGCTACGGCACGATCCTCAAGCCAACGCTCGCTTGGGTGCTACAGACGGACCAGCCCGGCAAGTCCACAGCCGAGCTTAGCTACGTGACAGGGGGAATGAGCTGGCACGCCGACTACAACGTAGTGGCCCCGACCAAGGGAGACACTATCGATCTTGTCGGATGGATCACCATCGACAATAAGACTGGAAAGGAGTTCGACAACTCCAGGATCAAGCTGGTTGCGGGGGACGTTAATAAGATCACCCCCGAAAGTCGCGATCGACTAATTCGCCGCGAGAGCGTCACTCTCGCATTGCTGCAACCCGGGGCTCCCCCAGTAAGCGAGAAATCTTTCGACGAATACCATCTCTACACCCTGGAGCGCCCGACAACTCTCCACGATAGCGAGACCAAGCAAGTGGAGTTCATTGTAGCCAGCGGCGTGAAGTCGCAAAGGATCTACGTCTACAACGGCGCGGCCCTGGACCGCTATTCCTTCTACAGCTACGAGCAGGTCCGCAATGACGCGTCGTATGGCACGCAGTCCAACCCCAAGGTCTGGGTGATGCAGCAGTTCAAGAACTCCAAAGCCAACCATCTGGGAATGCCTCTGCCCAAGGGGCGCCTGCGTTTCTACCGGCAAGACGACGACGGGCAGATGGAGTTCACCGGCGAAAACGTCATCGATCACACACCCACGGACGAGACCGTTCGCGTCTATACCGGCAACGCGTTTGACATCGTCGGTGAACGCCGGCGGACGGATTACCACATCGACGTCGCGCGCCAGTTCGTGGACGAATCGTTTGAGATCAAGGTGCGAAACCACAAGAAGGAAACCGTGGAAGTTCGCGTTGTCGAGAAGCTCTACCGTGGAACCAACTGGGAGATAACGCCGAAGTCAGAGACCTATAACAAACTGGACTCGCAGACCATCGAGTTCCCCATCAAGGTGCCGCCGGACGGCGAAACCGTCATCTCCTACAAGGTGCATTACACATGGTAAACAAGCCCAAGCTGCTCGCCGCGATTCTTATCGTCATGACGGGCGCCACCTTGCCGGCGCAGGATCAGGATCAATCTGCCCAGCCCGCCGTTACCATTTTCAATAACAACTTCGCCGTAGTGCGGCAGACGATTCCCATGGACCTGAAAGCCGGCGTGAACCAAGTCACCTTTGCCGACGCCACTGCGCACATCGAGCCGGATTCGGTCATGCTGCGCGATCTCACGGGCCGGCGCGTACTGCACATCCTGGAGCAAAACTACCGCAACGATCCGCTGAGCCAGGAGCTGTTGCTGTTCCTCAATGAAGGCAAGGTCGTGGAATTTCAAACCGGGGAATGGGTAGACAATCAAGGCCAAAAACACGAGTCGACTGTGCAGGGCAGAATCATCCGCAGCGGTTACCAGAATCAGGGGACGCCCATCGTTGAAGTCAATGGACGCCTTCAATTCGATTTGCCGGGGAGCCCCGTGTTCTCCGCGCTGGGACACGACACCATTCTCAAGCCCACCCTGAACTGGCTCTTGCAGACTGACCAGCCAGGAAGCTCAATCGCGCAACTCAGCTACGTGACTGGGGGCATGAGCTGGCACGCGGATTACAACGTGGTGGCCTCGCCCAAAGGCGACACCTTGGACCTGGTCGGCTGGGTCACGATCGAGAACAACACCGGAAAAGTGTTCGACAACGCTCGCATCAAGCTGATGGCGGGCGATGTCAACAAGCTTGCTCCGAACATTCCCATGTCGTCCTTCAATGGCGCTATGGCCTATGCCGCTAAGGCCGAGGTGGCTTCGGTCAGTGAGAAGGCGTTCGACGAATACCACCTCTACACCCTGGAGCGGCCCGCGACCCTCCATGATCGCGAAACCAAGCAGGTCGAGTTCGTGGTGGCCAGTGGCGTCAAATCGCACAAAATCTACGTGTACAACGGCGCTGCCCTGGACAACCGCTACGGTTATTACGGATTCGAGCAGATCCGCAACGACGCATCGTATGGAACCCAGTCCAACCCCAAGGTCTGGGTAATGCAGGAGTTTAAAAACTCCAAAGCCAACCACCTAGGCATGCCGCTGCCCAAAGGCCGCCTGCGTTTCTACCGCCAGGACGACGACGGCCAGATGGAGTTCACCGGCGAAAACGTCATCGATCATACACCGACCGATGAGACCGTCCGCGTCTATACGGGCAACGCTTTTGACATCGTCGGCGAACGCCGCCGCGTCGATTACAAAGTCGACACCTACCGCAAGTTTGCTGACGAGTCTTTCGAGATCAAGGTGCGAAATCACAAGAAGGAAGCCGTGGAAGTGCGCGTGGTGGAGAAGCTCTACCGCGGAACCAACTGGGAATTGACTGATAAAACACACGAGTACAAGAAACTGGATTCGCAGACCATCGAATTTCCTGTCCAAATCCCGGCCGATGGCGAACGGGTGGTCACCTATACGGCGCACTACACGTGGTAGGGGGTCATTTGGAAGAAACTGACCGCTACCTTGTATCAGCGTCTAGCGACCCCGGCGCGCCGGGATCGCGTGCCCCAGCCCAGGATCTTTACTCCCGGGTGAGCGAAGCGAATAAGCAGACGTTCATCGCGGTAGCCGAGCGCACCCTCAGAATGAAAACATGTCGCTGAGATCGTTGCCCAGCTGGTTCCTGGCGTTCAATGGCGCCAGTCCGAAGGCTTCCTGCACGAAGCGCAGCACCGAAATGTCATCCATCTGGACATGCGAGACGTAGCCGCGTTTGGCAAAGGGCGAGATCACCATCATGGGCACGCGTGGGCCATATCCTTGCCCGTCAGCCTGCGGTGGAGACACGTGGTCCCACCAGCCACCGCTGGAGTCCCAGATGACGATGATGGCGGTGCTCGCCCAGACCGGAGAAGCCTGGATCTTGCGGATGAATCCATCCAGCCAGGTGGTGGCCATGGAAATGGGCACACCCCCAGGATGCATGCTGTGCAGCGGTCCGGGCTGAATGAGAGCCAAGGAAGGTAATCTCCCCGCGTTCAAATCTCCCGCGAACGTGGAGAAGTCGCGCACGTTGGAAGAGTTATGCGTGTCAATGAAGTACTGAAAGGGGTTCTCCTGCGGCTTGTAACCACTGCCGCACTGGTGGAGGCCCTCCTGATACCAAGCCCAAGTCAGCCCCTTCCTTGCTAGTTGATCGCCGACGTGGGGAAAGCTGTAAGGAATCTTGACCTTTGACTGGCTGTTGCATGGCCCGAAGACCGGCTGGAGGCTGAAAGGGTTGTTGTCGTCGTCGGCCGCGATCAGATAGAGCTGGTTGCTGGGCGCATCGCCCATCACGGAAGGAAAGAAATTATCCGCAAGCGCATATTGCCGGGCCCAGGTCCAAAGCACCGCCATCCCGGGGATCGTGCTGTCGTAGTACCCCATGGAGATAGCGCCGTTGTACCGGGCATACTTGTCCATCTTTCCGTTGTCCCACACCTGCAGCATATTCTGGCGCACGTGCGGCAAATCTGGGGGCGCAGCGTTCTTCAGCAAAAAAGGAGTAACGGTCCTGCCTGCGGCATCTTTCTGGCTGAAGCCCTGCCCACCCGAGTGGATGCCATTCACGCCAGGAAAGGTCCCAAACAGGTGGTCGAAGGACGCATTCTGCATGATGATGACCACCACGTGCTTGATCTTCCCCTGCGGCGATCCGGCGTAGGCTCGGGCCTGATGGTTCAAGTTGGCCAGGAGCAACGTAACAGATAGAAGCGCGATTGCCTTCGCCAGCGAACGACAATCTGCTTTCTTTTTCGTGTTATTTTCCATAAACGCGATCTCTTGTAATTTCGAGCAAAGGCCATGCTGCTCCGTTGGCCGTGGCGTAAAACGGAGTTGAATGCAGGGAAAAATGACTCGGGCAGAACTTTCATCTCGCTCCAGCTTTGTTGGTCGTTCGATGCTCGGAAGGCTGCGTAGAATTTTTTCGTAACGAACTTGATTGAAAAACCCGCAGCTCGGGTTACAATCCGAACTCAGAACCTAAAACATGGCAACTTCGACTGCTCCCTCAGGACTTCCCGTCATACGAGCAGCCGGCGGCATCGTGCTAAGAAGCACGCCGCCGGGAGATGAGGTCATGATTGTCTACCGCAAGCACTACCAGGAGTGGACTCTTCCCAAGGGCAGACTCAAAGACGGTGAATCGTTCCAGGATGCGGCGGTGCGCGAAGTCCAGGAAGAGACAGGCTGCTCCTGTGATCTGGGAAGCTATGTCGGCACCATCAGCTACTCGCGCCTGGGCGTTCCCGAAGTTGTGATGTTTTGGAGAATGTCGGTTGTCGAAGAGGGTCCACCGGCCGACCCTGAAGAAATCATTCGGGCCGTCTGGCTGCCCATTCCCGCGGCTGTGCAGCGTCTGACGCACGCCCAGGAGAGGTCGTTGCTGGCGCGCCTGGTCGCAAACGCTCAACCCGCGCTGCCGGCAGCGGCAAAAACCCAGCGCGTCGCGAGTGAGCCTGACGAAGCCACCCCGCGTGCACCAGCGCCGGCGCCCGCGGCGCCCCCGGACGAGGCCGGCTTCCGGGTTGGGGTGGAGGGGGCGTCGCCAGCACGCACCGGCCTTCCGCAGGATGAGGTGGGGGTTCCAGTGTCACCGGCGCGGGCCGCTTCCGGCCGTGACGTGGCGGAGGCTCCTCGAGCGTTAACGCTGCCTTGGCAACCTGCACCAGCGCCCAAGAGTGAAACGCCGCTCTTACCGGTACCGCCCGTTCCCTCGGGCGCCCTCAAAGGCGATGACGCTCAATTAGCGCGGGATGTGGCTGCGGTGAGGATCGAACTCGACTACCTGGTACGCAGAGCGGAACAGCAGGACGCGTCTTCGGCTCCCTCTTGGTCCATCGCGACCCTGCAGCATATCGTCAACGCCGAGCAAGCATTGGCAACCGCCGACGTGGAAGGCGCCCGGCGCGACCTTCATCGCGCGCGACGTTACGTGGTGTTCGGGCTGAACCAAGGTGAGCTGGCCACGCGCGCCCAGATTCTCCGCGACGAGGCCACCGGCAGCAGCTCATGGCGCTCGCTCGCCATCCAAAAGTTGCTTTCCGTGACGGACGATGAGCTCACGGCCGCGTGCCTGGCTGAAGCCATGGGGTTGCGGGACCAAGATGAGGTCTGCGAGAAGCAAAGCGGCTACCGCATTCACCATCACATTCAGGGACTCATCTTAATGTGCATTCTCGGGGCCGTGGTCACGCTTTCTCTGCTGCTTGCCGGAGTGGCGCGGGAAATGGTCGCCACAGCATTTTTGGCTTTGATCGGAGCCGCGCTGGTTGCGGCGCTGGTGCTCTCGCGGCGCCGGCGCGGTGTTTCTGCGCCGAACCTTTATTCCACGCTGATCACGGTTGCGTTGGCCGCGGCCGCCGGCCTGGCCGCCGGCCCACTCTCCGATTTCTTCACTGCAATCTTCAAGCTTAAGCTGCAGCCTTCCTGGTTGCCGCTAGCCGCGGCGCTGGCCATCGGCTGCATCACCCAGATGTTCCTTGTTCGCTTCATAGTCGAAATCCGTGACTCTCAAGCCCGCTGAAGCCACCGGTGTTTCTCAGCAGCAGCAGCCGCTGGCGCGGCGCCTGGGCCTGTTCGACTCCACCATGCTCGTGATGGGAGGCATTGTCGGCGCAGGCATCTTCATGAATCCTTATGTGGTGGCGCAGCGCGTGCACACGCCGGGACTGGTGCTGGGAGCGTGGCTGGCCGGCGGCGCCATCGCGCTGACCGCCGCTTTCATCTGGGCCGAACTTGCCGACCGCCTGCCGCAAGTCGGCGGACAGTACGCCTACCTGCGCGATGCTTATCACCCGCTCGCTGCCTTTCTCTACGGCTGGGTTCTGTTGCTGGTCATCCAGACCGGTGGTATGGCAGCGGTGACCGTTACCTTCTCGCGCTACTTCCTGGAACTGACCGGAATCCACGCCGCCGACTGGCTCGTCGCAGTGATCACCTTGGGCGTCCTGACGCTGATCAACTGCCTGGGCGTGCGCGCCGGAGGAACGGTGCAGAGCGCGCTCATGGTGATCAAGATCTTCGCGATTACCATGCTGGTGGCCGCCGGCGCAGTTCTGGTGCAAGGCGTTCATGTTCTCTGGCGACCCCTTGTCGATCAGCCGGTTTCGCCGAGTTTGTTCTCCGTCTTCGGCGCTGCACTGGTTCCAGTGGTGTTTGCCTACGGTGGTTGGCAGACCGCAAGCTTTGTTGCCGGTGAGATGAAACAACCGCGGCGCGACCTGCCGCGGGCCTTGGTGCTGGGTGTGCTGGGCGTAGCGCTGCTTTACGTCTCGGTGAATTACATTTGCGTGCGCGCTCTGGGCGTGGCAACGCTGGCTCAAACTCCAACTCCGGCCTCAGCCGTCATGCGACTGGCGTTGGGTCAACGCGGCGCAACCATCATCGCCCTCGGCATCGCAGTATCGACGCTGGGGTTCCTCAGCCAGAGCGTGTTGACCGCACCGCGCGTTTACTTTGCCATGGGGGAAGACCGAGTCTTCTTTCGCCAACTCGCTTGGGTGCATCCGCGTACACGCGTTCCGGTCATCGCCATTGTCGCGCAGAGCGTTTGGACCGTGGTGATCCTGGTCACGGGCAGATATGACCAGATCCTCAACTATGTAACCTCGATGGATGCTCTATTCTGGGCGTTGACCGCTGCGTGTCTCTTCGTTCTTCGCCGGCGCAATCCGAGTGTCTCAGCGTTCCCAATGCCCGGACATCCTTACTCAACGGCGCTTTTCTGTCTGGCCTGCCTCGGCATAGTCGTGAACACCATCTATCGCTATCCGGTCAATACGCTGATTGGGTTTGCCATTCTCGCCGCCGGGGTCCCCGTGTATTACATTTGGCGGAGGGTGTCACACTCGTGAGTCAACAACGAAGCACCGCCGGTTCCACCTACATGCAGTGGGCCAAGCTCCGCTCCACCGCCAAGTTCAACTTGGCCACGAGTGGAATGGCAGCCTTCCCTCTCGCCGACCTCGGCGTAAAGATCGAGCAGCTGGACATCAACGGTCCTTCGATTTACGGCTATGAACCGCTGCTACAGGCGCTTGCGCGGCGTTATCGTGTACCGCAGGAATCAGTGGTCAGCGCGGTGGGCACGTCGTTTGCGAATTACCTGGCTCTGGCTGCGGCCACCGAGCCAGGAGACGAGATCCTGGTGGAACAACCCACCTACGATCCTCTGCTGGCTGTGGCGCGCTATCTGAACCTTGTGATCAAGAGATTTGAGCGTAAGCCCGGGCATAACTTTGCCGTCGATCTCGCCGAACTCAAGCGTAATCTCTCGGCACGAACCCGCGTGATCGTCCTCTGCAACCTGCACAATCCCAGCGGTGCGTTCATTGCAGATTCGACGATGCGCGAGATCGCTGAGCTGGCCCGCAAGTCCGGCGCGTACATCCTCGTAGACGAGGTCTATCGGGAGATGATGTTTACCGCCGAGCCGGGGACTGCTTTTCATATCGATCCTGACCGTTTTCTCATCACCAGCAGCCTGACCAAGGCGTATGGCTTGAGCGGGTTGCGTTGCGGATGGATCTTCGCGCCGAAGGAGCTGGCGGCACGCATGTGGCGACTGCATGACATCCACTGCGGTACCTATGCCTACCCGGCGGAAGCTCTGAGTGCGATCGCGATGGAGAAGCTCCCCCAGATTTCCGCGTGCATGAAGTCCATGCTGGACGCGAACCGAAAGCTGCTGTGCGAGTTTCTGAACCGGCGAGACGATCTCGAATGTTTCTGGCCGGAATACGGGACCACCGTCTTCCCGCGGCTGAAGTCCGGCAACGTTGACGCGCTCTGCGACCTGCTGCGCGCCGAATTTGAAACTTCCGTTGTTCCCGGAAGATTCTTTGAATGCTTTGACCGGTTCCGCATAGGCGTGGGTGGCACAACGGAGTCGGTGCGGGAATCGTTGCTGCAACTCGCCCGAGGGTTAGATCGATATCGAGCAGATTCACGTTGACCGTGCTGAGGTTTTTCGATCACTCAAATGTTCTTTCCGTCTGTCATCCTGAGCGGAGCGCCACGATAAACTTTTCGCCACCAGGTTGATGGGCGCGGAGTCGAAGGACCCCGAGAGATCGTCCTTCACCATGCCGCTGCAAGGCATTCTTCCCAGACTGCTTCTCTAAATACCGACGCTTAGAAGAATCTGTTGTGCGTCGCAATCCAATGCCCCCGTAGTCGAAAGAGCGGAAGTGATCGGGACAATACTTGGGAAGAACTCCCTGGGCTTGTATGGCAGCGGACACGCCCTAGGGGTCCCTCCACTCCGCGCCCTTGATTTGCGCCAGCGATGAGGTCCTCCCGGCGCTCCGGTCGGGATGACAGACCTTAATGGAATCGCGAATGGAGACAGAATCCCAATCGCGAAGCACTTGCTTCAACTTTTATCCACCGCGAACTTCCCTGCTCCATACGTGGCGATGAAGAGAAACAGGAAGCAGTAGATCACCGCCGACTCGCCGCCGTTCTGGATGGGGAAAAGGCCTCTTGGCTGATGTTTCATGAAGTAGCCAACGGCCATCTCGCCGCTGGCCAGGAAAGCGGCGAAGCGCGTACCCAATCCCAGCAGGATCAGGATGCCGCAAACAAATTCAATGATGCCCGCCGCCAACATCAGCGGTGGGTGAAGCGTTTGAGGCCCGCCGAAGGCGCCAAACAACTTTTGCGCGCCGTGGCAGGAAAAAAGAAATCCGGCAACAATCCGCAGCGCGGCATACGCAGCCGGTTCTAAGCCGCCCAAGAATTTCATGCCCCATCGTCCTTTCGGAATTCAAGAGAGGCTGAGTCTATACGCTGCGGTGAATTCTGTCGAGGTAAGAACCGTCTTTTCCCCTCATATCTCCTCCCAGGAGATAGAAGGCATGCGATTCCCAGTCTCCAGAAAATAGACAGCGATTTGCTTCACCGACTCGAATGGAAAGCCATTGCGAGGTGAGATGGGCGTGGGCGTACCCCCCGCCAGGAACTCGACATCTTCTCCATCCGTATCTCTTTCAGCGTTTGAAACGGCCAATAGATACGGCGTGTCTCCATTGGTGGGGCTGTGCTGAACACAGCCTACTGGTCCGCCGATTCCCATCATAAGCATGTATCCGTTGTCCCCAGCAAGTTGGCATAAGAACGGATGTCTGCCGCGCAAGCCATCCAAAAGCTTTAACAATTCTCCCTTGTCGTCAATTCTTGTGCCGTTCAGTGGATTCGAGCTCTCTTCCAAATCCAGAAACCGAACTGTCATAGGCTTCGCGCTCACACCACAAAGTACTTGGCTTGCGGGTGGTGGACAACGATTGCCGACGTGGATTGCTCGGGCTCCATGTGGAAGCCGCTGGTCAGCCGTACCCCGATATTTTCTTCCGGCTTGAGCAACGCAAAAATCTTGGCTTGGTCTTCCAGGTTGGGACACGCGGGATAGCCAAAGGAATAACGTGAGCCGCGGTATTTCTGATGGAACAGATCACCGACACGCGGAGCATCATCGCCAGCGATGCCCAACTCTTCACGGATATTTTTGTGGAACAGCTCCGCCAGGGCTTCCGCTGTTTCCACGCTTAGGCCATGGAGGTAGAGGTACCTGGTGAACTCGTGCATATTGAAGAGCAGCTGGGTCTCTTGCGACGCGCGGCTGCCGATGGTCACCACCGACAGGCCAACGACATCGAACTTGCCGGACTCTTTGGGCAGGAAGAAGTCGGCAATCGAGAGCTTGCGGCCTTCACGCTGGCGCGGGAACGTAAAGCGCTGAATCTCTTTTCCCGGCTGTGGTGAATCGTAGAGCACAACGTCGTTGCCTTCGCTCTGGCAGGCGAAATAACCGTAGACGACCTTGGGCTCGAACCAGCTTTTGTCGATCACTTCCTTCTGCAAGTCGCACAGAATCGGGATGTACTTTTCTTCCACCATGCGCAGGTAATCAGCCTGCGCCGCGGTTTTGAGCTGCCACTGGTTCTTGAACAGCGCCGTGTGGTTGATGTACTTGAAGATTTCTCGCAGATCAAAATCCTTGCGCACCCGCACGCCGTAAAACGGCGGCACAGGTGTGTTGGGCGCCGGGGCCACTACGGCCGAGCGTTCCGTGCTCACCACAGCTTCACCGCCCGCCGCGGCCACGGCTTTCGCAAACGTCTTCACCTGGCGGCCTTCTTCCAGACGCTTTTCGCGCGCGCCGTTGGCTGAGGTCAGATCGTCCATGATGTGCAGGCCGGCAAAAGCATCGTCGGCATAGAAGACGGAGTTGGAGTACTCGCGGCGTAAGTCGTCTTCCACGTACTTCCGCGTGAGGGCGGCGCCGCCGCAGATCACCGGGAACGCTAGCTTCTGCGCTTGCAGGTCCTGGATCACGTACTTCATCTCCAGCGTGGACTTCACCAGTAGCCCGCTGAGTCCAATGGCATGCGCACTGTGCTCGCGCGCCGCGGTGATGATTGAGTCCGACGGCTGCTTGATGCCAAGATTCACCACCTTGTAGCCGTTGTTGCTGAGAATGATGTCCACCAGGTTTTTGCCGATGTCGTGGACGTCGCCCTTCACCGTGGCCAGCACGATGGTGCCTTTCTGGGCGCCATCCTTCTTCTCCATCTTCGGTTCAAGATAGGCGACCGCCTGCTTCATGACGCCGGCGGAGTCCAGCACGGATGGCAGCTGCATCTTGCGCGCGCCGAAGAGCTCGCCGACGGTCTTCATTCCGTCGAGCAGAACATTATTAATGAGGTCGAGGGGCGAGTACTTGGCCAGTGCGTCGTCCAGAATCTGTTCTAGGGAACGCCGGCTGGCGCCATCACCCAGGCCCTTTTCGCCGTTGATGATGCAGCGCTTCAGCTTGTCTTCCACCGACAGCGACTCGAGGGGCGTAACATCGGCCTCGGGCTGCTTGCTGAGCCCGGTGAAGTGGGCGATGTAAGCCTGCAGCGCGTCGCCGTTGGAGCGGTCGAAGTAGATCAGCTTTCGCGCCAGGTCGGCTTCGATTTCCGGGATCTTATATAGAGGATAGATCTTGGCGTAGTTGACGATCGCCATATCCAGGCCGTGATCCACCGCTTCCTTCATGAATACGCTGTTGAGCACCCGCCGCGCGTACGTATTCAGGCCGAACGAAATGTTGCTCACGCCCAGTATGGTCTTCACCTCGGGCAGTTCGCGCTTGATCTGCTGGATGGCTTTGAGTGTCTCGATGCCGGCCGTGCGGTATTCTTCCTGCCCGGTGGAGATGGGCAACGTCAGCGCGTCGAAAATCAGATCGACGGGCCGGATGCCGTATTTCTCAACAGCCAGCTTGTAGATGCGCTTGGCGATAGCGGTCTTCTTCTCGGCGGTCAGCGCCATGCCTTCTTCGTCAATGGTCAGCGCGATCACTGCCGCTCCGTAGCGTTTGGCCATGGGCAGAACTTTTGCAGTCCGCTTCTCGCCGTCTTCCAGGTTGATGGAATTGATAATAGCCTTGCCCGGAATACGCTTCAGCGCTTCCTCGATCACATCGGCTTCCGTGGAGTCGACGAGAATCGGCGCCGGCACACGCGTGGCTACCTTTTCGAGGATCGAGCTGATGTAGCCCTTCTCGTCTTCCCCGACGATCGCGCAGCAAAGGTCCAGCATGTGCGAGCCTTCGTTCACCAGCTTCCTGGCGAGAGCCAGGATGTCGTCATACTTCGCGCTGCGAACGAGGTTCTTGAAATGTTCCACACGGGTGGTGGTGTTCATCTCTTCAGCCACGATCAGAGGCTTGGGATCGAGTTCCAGCGGCACCATGCTGTAGGCGCTGGACGCGCCTGGCGTCACCGTTACCTCGCGCCGCGCCGGTTCCAGGTTTGCGCAAGTCTCCACAACCACCTTGATGTGCTCCGGCGTGGTCCCGCAGCATCCGCCTACAACGCGCACCCCGTATTCGCTGATGAACTTCTTGTGATACTCGGCGAGCTCCGCGGGCGTGAGCGTGTAGTGCGCCCTGCCGCCCACGTTCTGCGGCAGCCCGGCGTTGGGCAGCACGGAGATTTCCTTCGGCGCGTTGTGCGCCAGGTAACGCACCGCGTCATTCATCTCCTTGGGTCCAGTCGCGCAGTTGAGACCCACGATCTCGCAGTCGAAAGGCTCGAGCGCGGTTTCCGCTGCTCCGATTTCGGTACCCAGTAGCATGGTGCCCGTGGCTTCGAGTGTGACCTGGGTTTGCACCGGCAAGCGCTTGCCGGCCTGCTTCATGGCGTCAAAGACCGCCGCCAGGGCGATCTTAGTTTGGAGAATGTCCTGGCAGGTTTCGATCAGCAGAACGTCTACCCCGCCGTCGATCAGCCCCAGGGCCTGCTCCAGGTAGGACTTCCACATCGCGTCGTAGCTGATCTGTCCCAGCGACGGCAGCTTGGTGGTTGGGCCGATGGACCCGGCCACATACCGTGGCTTCCCGTTCCCGGAAAAATCCCCAGCAACTTCGCGCGCCAGTTCCGCTGCGCGTTTGTTGATCTCGTGAACCTTATCCGCAAGACCGAATTCGCCGAGGACAATGCTGCTGCCGCCGAAAGTGTCGGTCTCGACGATGTCGGCGCCGGCCTTGAAATAAGCGGCGTGGATGTCCTTGATGATGTCCGGGCGGCTTAGCACCAGGACTTCCGAGCAGTTCTCTTTGCCCCAGAAGTCATCGAGCGACGGGTTGCGCTCCTGAATCTGAGTACCCATAGCGCCGTCATAGATGACGACGCGTTCGCGAACTGTCTCCAGAAAGGATTTCATGTCCGTAAGTCGAGACCCCTTTGCACCCAACACGCGAAAAGCGCGGTTGGGGCCCCCTGTCAGGTCACCCTGGGGTGGGGTTCCCGCTCTGACTTTAATTGTAAAGGGAATGGCTGTTTCGCGGACCCCAGCGTACCTGTCTTGCCATGAATCGAAGGTGATCGGCGCGAAATCAGGGTCGAGCGGGAACCTCTTCACGCTGAAATTCCTGCCTGCTTTTGATGCGCTAACTGACGATCAGGATTCGGGTTGGGCGGGGGAGCGAGGCTAAACGCACAACCACCCCAGCCCGCGAAAATCGCGCGTTCCGGGGACTCCAGCTCAAGTCATGCCCTGACACTTGTAACGCGGATGGATGAAGTCCTCACGGCGCAAAAAGGCGCCGAGCCACGACCCATGTCCGTCACTTTCCTTCCCGCAACTGCTTCAGCATGTCTGCACCGTTCGTGTTTTGCGGATTCAGTTCCAGGGACTTCTGATAGTTCTGGATGGCCAACTCCTTCTTTCCGGCTCTCATGTAGCCTTCGCCCAGGCTGTCATAGCAGTTCCAGAACTTCGGATACTCCTCAACATTCCTCTTGAAGACGTTGATGGCCTCGTCAATCTTGTTCTGGGCAAGCAGGCGGTAGCCAAGTGCGTTGAGCGTGTTTTCGTCGATGGTGTATCCGCGGATGGTTCCCTGTTTCAGCCGTTCAAATTCCTCCATCGCAGCCTGAGGACCTTTGGCGACTTCAACCAGCGTCAGCAGATTGGCAGCGGGTTGGGCGCCCGCGTCGTACTTCCATCCATAGGCTTTGGCCACTGCCTCCTGCACGTAGGGGAGCACCTGGAAGAACGCGTCTGAATTTCCCATCATCGCCAGGCCCTTGCCGGAGTCCGCAAACATGATGAGCTGCGCCTGAAAACCTTCGTCGGCGCCGCCGTGACCGAACTGGTCAAGGTTCTTGTCATCCAGGAAGAAGGCCAAGCCAATCGGCGCGTCCTTGACCTGCCGCGTAAGCATTTCTTGTGTCATCTTTTGCGACAGGATGTGGTTGGCCTTACCCTGCTTGGAGAGAGCAATCTCGATAGCGAATTTGGCCAGGTCGGTGGGCGTGGTCCAAAGGCCGGCAGCAGCCATCTCTGGATAAACATGCCATTTTCCAACGATAGCTGAACCATCGGCGCGCGTACCCGTCGCGGTCTGTGCGGCGCGATTGGCCGGCAGCGGCTGCTCGTAGGTGCTATCGGTCATGCCCAGCTTGTCCAGTACCGTGTTGCGCATGAACTGCGGGAAGGGTTGGCCGGTCACGTCCATCATCAGCTGCTGCTCAATCGTCACGCCGCCACCGGAGTAGCGAGACTTGGTGCCGGGCACATAGTCCACGCGGATCGCCGCTGTGTTAGCCGGCTTTTCGCCGTTGAAGATCTGGACCAGCGTCGGTACCGGCTCGCCTACCGCGTAACCAGGAAATCCGTGAACCGTCAGCCCAGCGCTGTGGCTCACCAGCCGCCGCAACGTAACTTTCTGATCCTTCGTGAACTCGTTCTCCGGAACCTTCCAACTTTTGAGCTTCAGGTTGACGTCTTCATCCAGCGCGAGCTTGCCGTGCTCCACCAGCCACATCGCGCCGACGGCGGCCACCGGCTTCGAAATCGACCCGGCCTGGAACAAGGTTCGCGTCGTCACCGGCTCGCTCGAGTCCGGCCCGATCACGCCGTAGCCTTTGGCCCAGGCGACCTTGTAGTTGTCGATAACAGCCACGCTTAGCCCCGGGATTTTGAAGGTCTTCATCAGTTGCTGGAGGGTCATTTCCAGCGGAGGTTCGGGTTGTCCCTGTGCGTTTTGCCCCAGCGGAAGGCTCACGACCACGCTGTCCAGCGTAAGCTCGCGCGCCGGGACAGTCTTGCGAGGAAGCGTATTCGATGTCTGTGCGGCTGCAATCATGGAAAGCGCGATAATCATCAACAGGGGGCGGGTGAAGAAGCGAATGCGATGTTTCATGGGACCACTCCTAGAGCAACGTTGGCCACCTGGCATGTCTACGACACAGCCACAACGCCGGTTCCAAGATTCTGACGCACAATGGGCCACTTGGGAAGCAGCTATGTTCGCGATTACGGGTTACAATCCTCAGAGTTGCACGTCTAACCAGCGGTTTTCTGGTTATCTGAATCTCTGAGGAGCTTCTCATGATTCGCGCCATCCGAATCACAGCATGCGCCGCTGCGCTGCTGTCATCCTGCTATCTGTTGTCGCAGCAGCCGTCAAGCCAGGACGCCCCAGCCGCAGCCGCGCGTCCCGTCGCAGCCAAAGTTAAGGGCCCTGACAGCAGCAAGGCCGCAGACAAAATGCCCAAGCTCACCGAAGACCAGAAACTCGCGCTGCAACTGCTGGAGACGTCAGAAGCTGCGTCGCGCGGCTTTGAAGCACCGATGCGAAGCTTTTCATTGATGAACGTTGCCCAGTCGATGGCGACAACCGATCAGGCACGGGCCCGCACTCTGCTGAATGATGCTTTTCGAGCGACCCTGGAAATCCACGACGACGATGACACCAAGGCGCGCATACAAGAGGAGATCTTCCGCACGCTGCTACCCCTCTCCCAGGAGGACGTGGAAGAGCTGCTACCTCAGGCGGAAATGAGAGTAAGGAAGCCCATCACCGACATTATCGTCGCCCGTTACGCTGAGAAGAAACAATTCGACAAGGCGCTGGACCTCATCAACCAGATCAACGCCGTCGATGAGTTTCCCTACGGCAGCGCCGCCAAGGTGATGGAAGCAATGCCGCCGGAAATGACGGCCGAGAAGCAGAGCCTGTTCTCGCAGGCGGTGGCCAGCTTTAAGTCCCACGAGCACTACCAACCGGGGCTCATCCGGCTCGGCAATAACACGCTCACCGACCTGGTGGTAAAGTTTGGCGCAACCATGCCGCCCAAGCTGGTATTGGCGGCCATCGACGAGATCCTCGCCCAGGGCAAGGCGGCTGCCGAGGAACAGATGAACATCACCGTGGGAGGCGATGGCGGCACGACCAGCTTCGGCTCCCGGTACCAATACGATCTCTTCGCACTTCTCCCTTTGCTCGAGCACCTGGACGAGAGTCGTGCCAAGCAGCTTCTGGAAGAAAACCAGGCGCTGCAGGCCCAGTTGCAGCAGTTCCCGCAGGGCTTGAGTTCGCTCGATCCGCAACCGGCGCCGGGAGCGGCGAAGGAGTCAGCCGGGAACGCCAAGCGCCGCGGCCTCAGCACCATGGTGCGCCAGGGTCTTGATAAGAGCTCGGGACCGGGGCAGTCCGCTGCCGCCGCTCAGATCCAGATGAACCAGGAGACTCTGCGCAGAGCACGCGACATCGCCCAAGAAGGAGAGACGGATCCGACGCAAGCGATGGCTCATGCCATGACGCTTCCGGTTAAGATCGATGGCCCGATGGGAGGCAATTCGCCGCGAGGCAACGCGCTCGAGGCCATCGCCAAAGCCAATGGGAAGAAGAACCCAGCCGCAGCTGAACAAGCGCTGAGCGACCTGCGAAAGCTTATCCCCGATCTGCCCTTGCGCCTGCAGGCACAATATCTCTCCAGCGCCGGCGCCATCTACCTGCAGATGGACGAAAAAAGCAACGCGGAGAAGGTCGTCAGCGAAGGGTTCAAAGTCGCCGACAAGATGCTGGAAAACGATGTCAATCCTGCAAACCCCAATCAGGCTCTCAAAGCCTGGTGGCCGTCGGCGGATGCGTATCGCCGCTTCGTGGAAGTCCAGGCCAAGATTTCCCACCCCGCTACCCTCAACGTCCTTAAGGAAATCAGTGACCCTGAGATTCGTGCTACGGAGTCCATCATGGTCGCGCGCTCCCTGTTGGGACTGCCGCTGAAACGCTTCATAGTGTCGGAGAAGCGGAAGGACACCAACATGATGATGATGACCGACAACAATTGAGGGTTCCACAACGCAGATGCCGTAGAGACGTGGCATCGCCACGTCTCAATGCTTGTGCCACTAACGATCTGTCCTTCCAGTCATCGTGGGTCTGTGCATTGGCCTGGTATCTGCCCTGAGAGATCCTCAAGAGGGTTAGTGGGAGACGCGGCCGTGCCGCGTCTCTACGGCCATCACTCTGGTAACCGCTGCGGCATTGCGGCTCAATCTGCGGCCATCACTCTCGTAACCCTGCGGCATTGCGGCTTAATTTGTAATCATCCTAACCGGATGTTACCATCGGGTTTTCTGGAGGTCACCCGATGTCGGACAGAGATAGCGGTAACAGCTTTATGTGGTTTCTTGCAGGACTGGGATTTGGAGCGTTGCTGGGCGTTCTGTATGCTCCCCGCTCCGGCAAAGAGACGCGCGAAGCCATCCGTAACAGCGCACAGGAAGGCAAGGATTATCTCAAAAACCGCGGCCGTGAAGCCCGCGAGAACGTCACCCAGTGGGTGGAGCGCGGCAAGGAAGTCGTGACCCAGCAGAAAGAAAAATTGGGATCGGCGCTGGATACAGCGCGCCAAGCCTATCGCGAAGCCAGCGAAGGCAAGAAAAGCTGAGCTCTGAGGCTTTCACACTCAAGTGACCAACGCAACTATGCTCGCGTTTGTGATCGTGGCGGCGGCCGCCATCGTGTTACAGACTGTGGTCCTCTACGCGCTCTACCGCGCGACGAAGGAATCTGCAAACCGCATGGAGGGTATCGTCGGACGGCTGGAAGCGCAAGGTGCACCGATCCTGGAAGCCGGCCGCGCCATTCTCGAAGACGCGCAGCCCAAGATCGCCGCCATCACCAGCGACCTTGCAGAAAGCTCGGCGCGCGTCCGCGCCCATGTAGAGAATATGGGCGAAGTCACCGGCGAGATTGTGGACCGGGCGCGACTCCAGGCTGCGCGCCTGGACGAATTGATCACGAATACAGTGGATAAGATCGAAATTACGACGGACGTGGTGCAGAACAGCGTGCTCAGTCCCATTCGTCGCGTCCAGGCGCTGTTGCATGCGCTCAGCGCCGGCGTCGGGTTCCTGCGCGCCAGCTCACGGAGAAAATCCAGCGGCAATTCCACCGAAGAAGACGAAGAAATGTTCATCTAGTTGGCCAAGAGAGTCTGGCCGCAGATTCACGCAGATATTCGCAGACAAGGATCACACAGTTTCTTCTTATGATCTGTGCTTTTCTGCGAAGATCAGCGGCTTACCTGCCAAACCTTACGTTCGTTGCGGGTGCCAGCGGATTGCGCCAGCCCACGCCTGAGCCGCTGACTTCCAATTCAAGTCCTGCCGACTGGCCTCCTCGAGTGCCCCATCAGTTGCCGGAACTAAGCTCGACCACGACGTTATGCGTTACAGTGCCCGACGTGAAGGTTACGGTGACAGAACTTCCAGAAGATTTTTGCGGACCTCCGCACCCAATCGGAAGGAACACTAATCCTGCCAGGACGAGCAAGACCAAGAACCGGCTTCGTGTTTTCCCAACCGAGATAACAAGCACTCCAATCAAGCCAGTTCCCCAGGCGATCTCAAATCCTCCGGGCAAGCGGCCGTTGGACGCCAACTGGCTGTTCCTGACCGTGATCGATACGTTGTCTTCTTGGAAAGGCTGCAAGGCAATCTGGCTTGCCGATATTTGGCAAACGCTGTTCGGCTGTGTCGTACTGCACGACACACCAACCACCCCGCTGAAAGTGGAGTTGGCGGTAACGGACACGTCGATGGCGGCTGGCTGGTTCTGCGCCACCATCAGGCGAGTTGCCGATGTGGCCACAAAGAAGTCCGGCAGCCAGCCTGGAGTTCTCCCGATCCTGGCCGCGGCCGCCTGGAAATCGGCGAACGTAGAAAAGAGCTTCGGAGATCCCCAACTGTTTTGCGCAAATGATCGGAGGCGGTCAAAAATGTGGCCTTGTATCTGGTCCGGAGTTTCCGCATCGGGGTGATCACACCAAACGTCAAACTGTGATCCCAACAAAGTGGAGGTGTCGGGTGGAATCGCTTCGCCGAACCTGAACAGGCTGGGCGTCCAGACCTCGTAGATCTGCTTGGGATCGGACGGAAAGGAGGGATCACCGGTAACGTAATAGAGATAGTCGGGGTTGCCGTTGTTGATCTTGTTGCCGTTATTGAGAGCGGTGATGGCGGCGCTCAAACGTGACCACACCTCAAGAACGATGTCGGCATTCAATCTGTTCACTGCCGGCGTTACGGTAAGAAAATCATTCCAGGCCCTGAGCTGTTTGTTGTGCTGATTGACGATTCCATCCATCCAGTTGGCAAGGCCCACGTAAAGGTCCTGCCCATTGGCAGAAGGGCCGTACCGCTGCTGCGCGTACACTGTGTACTGAGGAAACTGAGCGTAATCGCTGTCCTGCAGATATTCATCGCCGCCCATGTGCCAGTACGGACCTCCAAATAAAGGTAGGTATTCCTCCAACAGATCCTGGACTAGCGTGTAGGATCCGGGCTGACTCAAGTCCAGCAGGTCGGGATGACCCGGAAGCTGCAATTCCGGATGGCTGGCAAGCATGGCCGTCGCATGGGCCGGGACATCAATTTCTGGGACGATGACTATGTGGTATTCGTCGGCCAAAGCCTGCAGGTCCAGCATGTCTTGTTTCGAATAGTGCTCCTGCGAAACGATTTCCGGATGGCTCTCACTCTCCAACCGGAAGCCCCCATCCTGAGATAGATGAAGATGAAACATGTTCATCTTCACAAACGCCATGTCACGAACGTGCCGTTTTAGAAAATCGAGTGAAAAGAACTTCTCTCCTACATCCAGCATGAAGGCCCGCTCCGGATATTCCGGCCAGTCCCGTCCCGATCCGCCAGAGACGTCAGAACCTTGGGACAGGAGCTGCAAGAGCGTGCGTGTGCCGTAGAAGACACCGGAAATGGCGCGGCCCCGAATGACGACCGTATCGCCAACGCCGATCGAATAGCCCTCAGGGTTGGGAACTGAGAGTCCCGAATCGAGTTGCAGACTGATATCTCCGAGCGCAGGAGAAGTCCCCACCACGATCGCGATCTTGGCGCCCCTGAGGTCGAATATGTCTCGCGCCAAGGTTTGCGCTGTTGGAAGAAGCGTCGGATCCGCTGCCACAATGCGTGATTCCCCCGTGAGACGAAAAACCCCAGGTGAGCTGGTCCATTCCTGCAGTGCAGGAACCACCACGGGGGAGCTCGATTGTGCGGTCGTCTTGCTCGCCGGAATTACCAAAAGGAGTACAGCGAAGAGGCAGTGCGCTATCGATCTCGCAAGTCTTCTATCTTGTAGGGCCGCCTGGCTCGATGCTTTCACAACCAGGTGCGTCATTAGATCTATGAAATCCACTTCGTAAATTGACTTGAGCCCTGAATGAATCGCGGTATTCTGTTTGCTGATCTCAATGATACTTGATCCCCGCGCCCAAAGGTTCCATCGGTCGAGCCTTTTGAGAGCTTTTCCAATCGTTCCATGATCCGCTTCGGCCGGGAACCCCTTTCGGTTGAGTGAAAACCCCCAGCTGGCCTTAGGTGGAGATCGCAAACCCGCATCTAACTTGGGGTTTACCTTACCTCGATAGGTTCCACACCGCATCGAAGTCCGCGTGCCGCTTTACCTCCCGAACCTCACATTGACTCTTCCGCCGGGAAGAATTCTGACTCCAGCCGCCGGCGACTGAGTTTGACAGACACCGCTGCCGCTTACCTCGAGTTCAACTCCCACCGACTCGGCCTCCTCGAGTGCTGCTCGCAGCGGTTTGCCGTGGAAGTCGGGGACAATCACGCCGCTGCCCATCTCGAGCACCACCGTACCACGCGGCGGCGCCTCTTGCGCGGGAACCAAAGCGGGCACGGACGCGGCTGCCGTTGGTTGTTTCGCCGGAAGCGGCAACGCCGCAGGAGGATGCGCCGCAGCGACAAGTCTTGGCTCTGCGTTCTGGGGACTTCCCGTTGCCGGGGGCGTCATCCCCCCTGTGGACGATGGCTGCGCAGGCCCCGTCGACGTATCTTCTTGCGCGATGGTATCAGGTGAGCTTTCGCTCAAATCATCTTCTTTGGCGCGTGCGCGCAGGAGCATGCGGCGCTTGTCTTCCCTTTGGAATTCCACGTCATGCGTCACGTTCAGGTAGCCGAGAACTTGTTGCATCACGCGGGCAAAGACCGGCGCGGCCACTTGTCCGCCTTCATGCTCGCCGACAGGCGAATCCAGAATCACCAGTACGCTGACAGCGGGCGTGTTGACCGGAGCGAAGCCGGTAAACGAGGCGATGTAATGCGACTTCGAATATTTGCCGGTCGCGGGGTCGATCTTTTGTGCCGTCCCGGTTTTGCCGGCCGAACTGTACCCGTCAAGGATGGCTTTTCTCCCTGTGCCGCGAAGCACTACGCCTTCCATCATCTGTTTCATCTCCGCCGCTGTCAGAGAAGAAATGACCCGGCGCCCGGCTGCAGGTTGAAACGCGATCAACTGGGGCGTGCTGCGCGGCGGCGTGGTTCCGGCGACGATACGCGGCGGCGCAAAGACACCATCATTGGCGATCGTGGATCCCATGGAAATGAGTTGCATTGGCGAAACACCAATCTCCTGCCCCATGGAAATTGCTCCGATGCTGACCTTGGACCAGCGGCTAGCCGGCTTGGTCAGTCCGCGGGTCTCGCCGGGCAGCTCAATGCCGGTTTGCGATCCGAAGCCGAACGAGCGGATGTAGCGGTCAAAGCGTTCGTCCCCGAGACGCAGCGCGATCTTGATGGCTCCGACGTCGCTGGAGTTCTCGAGCACCTGCGCCACCGTCAAGTCTCCGTAAGCCTTGTGATCGTGAATGAGCCGGCCGTTGACCGTGATGGACCCCATCTGGCAATCCACGACTTCATTCGGATTGGTAAGCCGCTCTTCCAGAGCCGCCGCCAGCGTAACGATCTTGAACGTCGATCCCGGCTCGTAAACGTCACTCACGGCGCGGTTTTTGAACGATCTTGGATCGGCCGTGTTGAACGTGTTGGGATTGAAGTCAGGACGATTGGCAAGAGCCAGAATTTCTCCGGTATGCGGGTTCTCGACAATGATCGTACCTGCCTCAGCGTGGGTCTCCGCCACGGCTCGAGCCAGCTCGCGCTCGGCGATGTACTGGATTTTTTCGTCCAGCGTGAGCACCACGTTCTCGCCCGGATCCGGATTCTTTTCCACGCGGCCAAACCAGCGGCGTTTGGCGTCCATGGAAATCAGCATGGTGCCCGGCTTGCCGGTGAGCTTGGCATCGAATTGCCGTTCCACGCCGCCCAGGCCTTCGTCGTCCACGCCTACGTAACCCAGCACCTGCGCTGCGAGCTCCCGCTTGGGATAAAAGCGTTTGGATTCCTTCTGAAAATAGATTCCTTTCAGGTTCAAGGCCCGTATGCGGGCGCTCGCGGCGGAATCAATCTTGCGCGCGACCCATGCAAATGCACGAGAAGCGTGCATGCGGCTCTCGATCTCACCCGAATCCGCTTGCAGCACGCGTGCCAGGCTCCGTGCGGTGGCATGGATGTCAGTGACTTCTGAGGGCACGGCGAACACGGAGTCCACGTTGACCGTCATGGCCAGCTCGTTGCCGTTGCGGTCGTAGATGTTGCCGCGGACGGACGCGACCTCAATGCTGCGCTGCTGCTGGCGAGCCGCGCGCTGCGTGAAGTCGCCATACCGGACGACTTGCAGCCAAACCAGGCGCGCGCAGATCACAAGAAGCCAGAACGCCACAAAGCCGGCAAGATAGTAAAGGCGGGTGTTGGAGCTAGCGGATTTGGCGGCCATAGGATGCGGTCAGGACTCGGTGATCAGCAATTCTGAAATCCCTCACCCCGTCTTCTGGCCGGGGTGAGGAATCCCATGTCGACTTCCAACTAGTGTCCCATCGCCTCTTGCAGTTAGAGATCCCCACCCGGCTCAAGCCGGGGTCGGGATCTAAAAGAGAAAAACGTATGGCGGCTCCAGCAGGTTCTCCAGAGTCCGCCATTTCAATGGGCCGGAAAATTTTTCCGCCCAAGCTTGCTGTTAAGCACTCAGCTTTCAGCTACCTCTGCAATCCCGGACACTCGGCGTTCTTAGCCGAGGTGAGGGATGCATATGAACTTCCAGCTCGTGTCCCCATCGGCTCTCGCGGCGATATAGATCCCTCAGCCCGGCTCGAAGCCGGGATTCGGGATTTCAGAAAAAGGGCTCATGCTGAGTGCTGACTGCTAACTGCTCTTATTGCGCCGGGATCACCGCCACCGGAGATGCCTGGGCAATCACGCTGCCCCCGAGCTCGTCTCCATCCATGCGGACCACTTGACCCGGCTCCGGTGCCTTCAGGCCCATCTGCCGCGCCAGAGCGTCGATCCGCCCGGGATCGCGCAGTGAAGCTTCCTCCAGCTTTAGCGAGCGGTTCAGCTCCGTCAACCGGTTGCGTTCTGACGTCTGGGCTTCGATGCGGTATCCGTATTCGATCGCACGAAAATGCTGCCAGGCATAAAACATCGTGACCAAAAACAGCGCCGCCACGCTAGCTGAGAACAGACGAATCTCGCGCCGCCGCTGTGGGTCGGCAACTTTGACCACCCGCGAGTTGTCGATGGTCTTTGGAAAATAAAACTCCGGCGTGATGCCCGCTACCGGCGTCGACCGGCGCGCGCCTGAGCGCTCGCTGACCGGCGTAATCATCCCCGTAATGTTCATTGCCCCGGCTGCCATTTACGCTACCTCTAATTCCTGCAGACCCATCCGGCGCACCGGAAGATCACGAAACTCATATTTCCGTTCCTGTTGTTCACGAGCATGCTGCTCCGCGCGCACCACGCTGCTGATCAGTTCTTCAATCATCGTCCCTGTATGCATCGCCATGTACCTTCTCTTCTCGAGGGTTTTTTCTTTTCCGGGGCGGCGCCGTTGCAAAGGCAGGCCCTGAAGTTTTCGCCCAAATTGAGGAAGGCAGCGCCTCCCCGGAAACCTTTTTTGTTTCTCAGTCCGCCCTAGCGTCCCGGGAAACAAGAATTGTTGTTCTCTCCGCGGCCCGCAGTTTCGCGCTGCGGGCCCGGGGGTTGCGATCGATCTCTTCTGCGCCGGCACGTGCCGGCTTCCGGGTCAGAACTTCATAAAGCCCGGCTTTGCCGCCTTCTCGCAGAGCGTCTTTGACGATGCGGTCCTCCAGGGAGTGAAAACTGATGATCACCAGCCTGCCTCCCGGTCTCAGGACGCCGGGCGCTGATTTCATCAGCGCCTTCAGGTCGTCCAACTCGCGGTTTACGAAGATTCGGATTGCCTGGAAAGTGCGTGTCGCGGGATGAATGCGTTCCGGAGCGTGTTTCATTGGCCGGAGCGCAGCCGATAGTACTTGTGCCAGATGAGCGGTAGTTCGTATCGGCCGCGCCCGGACAATGGCTCTGGCGATTCTCCGCGACCTCCTTTCCTCACCGAATTCGTAAATCACATTCGCGAGATCCTCTTCGCGCATGTGGTTTACCACTTGATCGGCGGTGCGCTCGCCGTGCGGGTCCATCCGCATGTCGAGCGGTCCTTCCGCCTGAAAACTGAATCCGCGCAGCGGGTCAGCGAGCTGCAACGAGCTCACACCCAGATCCGCCAAAAGCCCGTCGGCGCTTGCCGGCGCGACGTGCTGTTCCAGATCGGCGTAGGAGCTATGCAGCAACGTGACTCTCGGCTGCTCATCCTGGCTCGCGACGAGCCGCCAGCGCGCTGTTTCCAGCGCCTGGGGGTCCTTATCGAAGCCAATCAAATGACCCTGTGGGCCGAGGCGCTTTGCGATTTCTAAACTGTGGCCGCCCAAACCCAGGGTCGCGTCGATATAGGTGCCGCCGCGACGAATTGCCAAAAAGTCGATCGCTTCTTTTAAAAGAACCGAAACATGGCCAGCTTGCCCACCGCCATGCGCTCCCTGGGGAGCTTTGTTCGAACCAAAATCGTCTTCTTCCCGCGCCACTAGATGCCCAGTTCGTCGAGAGTTTTCTCATCCTCAGCCGTGAACGGGTTCTCTGCGATGTCCTTGCGATACGCCTCGATGCTCTGCACTTCGAGGTATGTGAGATTGCCTACTACGGCAACCTCGCC
>DATFQZ010000238.1:0-48925 GCA_035263765.1 Candidatus Angelobacter sp.
CGGTCCTGTGCTTCGCGCGCCAAGGCCGTGTGGATGATTCGGCTGAAAGCGGTGATTGCCGGCGAACCGGCCAAGGCCGGCGGAGATCCGTGCAGAACCGAATGCGCGATCTCGACAAATGACTCCCCTACAAAAGCCGGCTGCCCGGCGAGCATCTCGAACAGAATCGCGCCGACGGCAAAAATGTCTGAGCGGCTGTCCACGGCTTGTCCGCGGAACTGCTCCGGCGAGGCGTACCGTGGTGTTCCCAGGAACGTCCCCGCGGCGGTGGCGGCGGAGAGCGTGGCGCCCGAGGGATCGAGCACACTCCAGTCGGTCTGCTTGGCCAGGCCGAAGTCCAGGACCTTGGTCCCCTGCGGAGAAAGCAAAACGTTGGCCGGCTTTAGGTCGCGATGGACGATGCCGGCTTTGTGAAAGGCTTCCAGAGCGGATAGGAGGCCCAACATGATCTGCGCGGATTCCTGGACCGGAATCGCTCCGCGCTGTATTCGCGCAGCCAAGGATTCCCCTTCAATCAGCTCCATCACCAGGAACAGCTGGCCGTTTTCTTCCAGAATGTCGTAGAGGCGGCAGGCGTTGGGATGGGACACGCGGGCGGCCGCCCGGGCTTCCTGCCAGGACCGCTGGCGGAGCGACGGGTCCGTGTGCGGCCCGCGCACGGCTTTCACCGCCACCACGCGGTCCAACCGCGAGTCATGGGCGCGAAACACCGCACCCATCCCGCCTTCGCCCAGCTTGTCGACTATCTTGTAAGGCCCAATGCTCTCGGGAAATTCCGGCATGGGATGATCCCCGCTTCGTTTCCGATAGCATACCGAACCTTGGTGGCCTGGGTCATTAGAAGGTTGATTTTCAGATCACCCGATCCCGCTCCGCGGGATGATCCGATCAACCGATCTCAGAATGTCACTTGAGGTTTTGGTTCGCAGCGGCGAGGCCGGCTCGCGTGCCGAGCTGCCTGTGGCCGGAGCGCGAAGATGCTGGCGGATACCGGATCAGTAGCGGTTGGGAGCGAAGCGACAGTAGAATTAGGGTACACTCTCAACATGCGTGTCCTGGGCGTCGACTGTGGCAGTGAATACACCGGCTATGGCGTAGTAGAAGAGTTCGAAACCGGACAACACCGCCGGCTGGTCTGCTGCGCGAGCGGGGCAATCCGGTTGAAGCCGCGCGATCCCATGGCGCTCAAGCTGCAGCAGATCTTTTCGTCGCTTTCCGCCATCATCCTGGAGCACCAGCCGCGCGCGGTGGCCATTGAAGACGTTTTTTATGCGGTCAACGTCAAGTCCGCGCTCAAGCTTGGCCAGGTGCGCGGCGTGGCCATGCTGGCGGCGTCGTGGGCCGGTCTGGAAGTAGCGGAGTATTCTCCACTTTCCATCAAATCGGCGGTGGTAGGCTACGGTAAGGCGGAAAAGACCCAAGTGCAGCAGATGGTCATGCGCTTGTTGAATCTGCCGTCGCCGCCGCAGCCGGCCGACGCCGCTGATGCCCTGGCCATCGCCATATGCCACATCCACACCACCGCCACGCTCAAGGGGTATCAGACGGCGTCATCATGATGTTTGCCTGCCGCGTTTTCTTTCAGTGGACAATTGCGTTGGCCGCCCTGTCGAGTGTTGCGCTCTCCCAGAATCCTATCGATCCCCCGGCGGTTCCCACCGTGACCTTCAATGTCTTCTGGGAAGCGTCCACGCCCCAGGAATACACCATCCGCGTGACATCGTTGGGTTCAGCTCGGTATCTCTCCCGAAATCCTACGCAGCCTCCTGATGCGAATGGCATGCGCGACGAGGATTATGTGACCGAATTCGCCATGTCGGAACCCAACCGCAAGAAGATTTTTGCGCTCGCCGAACAGGCGAACTTTTTCGACGGAAAGTTTGACTACACCAAGCATGCCATCGCCAGCACCGGCAAGAAAACCTTGACATACGCTGATCCTACGCGTCATTTTCAAACCACTTACAATTGGTCGGAGAACGCCGCAATCGAGCAGCTCACGAAGATCTTCAATGGAATTTCCAACACAATTGAGCACGGGCGCAAAATTGTGTTCTTGCGCCGCTTTGACAAACTGGGGCTCGAAGCCGAACTCAAAGGCATGGAACATCTGGCGGAGGGCCAGGATCTGGCTGAGCTCCAGATCATCGCGCCGATCCTGGGGAATATTGCCAATGACAGCGCAGTGCTGAACATCGCCCGGCAGCGGGCCCGACGGCTGCTGGATCTGGCCAATCAGCAAGCGGCAGGCGGGGTCAGGGTGGTGCAGTGACCTTTAGATCGCCGGAATCGCCGTAATCGCACGGAATCGCCGTAATCGCACGGAATCGCCGTAATCGGTACACCCGATCACGTGCGATCACGGCGATCTTCTCATCCCTGGGTCAAACGGCGAAACACCGCGGCGCTTTGCTCCAGCGGCAACGCCTCTGCGCGGACGTCAGCGGCTAAAGCTTCGTCCGCGAGCGCCGAGCGGATCTGCTGGTCGGGATAAATCTTCTTGAGATTGTTCACGAGCGTTTTACGCTTCATGGCGAACGCCAATTTCAGAAACTGGATAAACTCCTTAGGCGGCAATTGCAGTTCCTGAAACCGCGGCGCAATGGTGAGGCGCAGCACGCTGGAATGTACTTTGGGCGGCGGGGAAAATGCGCCCGGCGGTAACGTGAAAAGCTTTTCTACCTGGGCGTAGAGCTGCGCCGTCGCCGAGAGCAGACCGTAGTCGCGCGTGCCGGGTCTGGCGGCAATGCGGTCCGCAACTTCGCGCTGCACCATGATGACGATCAGGTCGAATTGATCGTGGAACTCAAACAGGTGGAGCAGAATGTCAGATGTAATGTAGTAAGGCAAGTTGCCGACCACCCGCGCGCGCGCGGGTTTTTCAGGGCGCAGATCGCCGAGCGGCCCGATGGTACGGTTGAGCACAGTGCGGAAGTCGACGCGCAACACATCCCCTTCAAGAATCTCTACCTTGGGATTGCGCGTGTGCTTGTAACGGAGCTCAGTGGCCAGCATGCGATCCAGTTCAATGGCGACCAGGTATCCGGAGCGAGCCGCCAGCAGGCTGGTGAGCGCGCCCTTGCCGGGACCGATCTCCACCACCAGTGCCTGGGCGATGTCGCCCAGAGCCGCCACGATCTTTTCCGCCGCACGCCGGTCGACTAGAAAGTTTTGTCCCAGCTTCGGCGCGTCACGTTTGCTCAAATTGACCCCGTTTCTCGCCGCGATTTAGAATTTTTCGTGATGCTTGGCCGCGCACCGTGGCTTCACCGCCGCGAGAACCTACGCCGGGAGGCCCAGTGAACATCGTCTTTGCTGCATCCGAGTGTGTCCCTTTTTCCAAGACCGGCGGCCTGGCCGATGTTGTTGGCGCACTGCCCAAAGCGCTGGCCGCCCTCGGGCATACTGTTTCAGTCTATCTCCCGAAATATAAACAGACGCAGGTCGATAACGCCAAGGTGCTGCTGCCCAGCGTGACGGTGCCGTTTGATGACCAGTATCGCTTTTGCTCCGTGCTGGACGGAGGAGGCCACGCCGGAGTGCAATTCTACTTTATCGACTATCCGCCGTTCTTCGAGCGCGATACGCTCTATGGCACTCCCGCGGGCGACTATCCAGACAACGCCGAGCGCTTCGCGCTCTACTCCCGCGCCGTGCTGGAAGCGTCTAAGATCCTGGGCGTGCCGCAGGTATTTCATTGTCACGACTGGCAGGCGGCGCTGGTTCCCGTGCTGTTGCGTACCAGCTACGACGGCGATCCCGTCTTCCGCAGCACCGGCACGGTTTTTACCATCCACAACATGGGTTACCAGGGACTGTTTCCGCCGGACACGCTGCCTTTGCTCATGCTGCCCTGGGACCTTCTGGCCATCGACAAGATGGAGTTCTGGGGCAGAGTGAATTTCCTGAAAGGCGCGCTGGTGTTCTCCGACCACGTCACTACCGTCAGCCGCAAGTACAGCCAGGAGATCCAGACGGCGGAGTTTGGCTTTGGCCTGGATGGAGTCTTGCGCGCGCGCTCCGGCAGCGTCAGCGGGATTCTGAACGGTGTCGATTACGCCGAATGGAGCCCCGAGAATGACAAGCTGATCGTTCACGCGTATTCGGCTGCGAATCTCGAAGGTAAGAAAGAATGCAAGTACGACCTGCTGCGCCAGTTCGGGCTGGAGGTCAGCAAGAGCGCGGAGCTGCCGGTTATCGGCATCGTCTCGCGTTTTGCGGCGCAGAAGGGCTTTGACCTGATCGCGGAAATCGCTGACGACCTGGCGCGCTTGCCCATGATCGTTACCGCGCTAGGCAGCGGCGACCGGGAGTATCAGGATCTGTTTTTGAAACTCCACCGCCAGTTCCCAGAGAAGTTCGCGCTCAAGATCGCCTACGACAACGCGCTGGCCCACAAGATTGAAGCCGGTGCCGACATGTTCCTGATGCCTTCGCGCTACGAGCCCAGCGGCTTGAACCAGATGTACAGCCTGAAGTACGGGACCGTGCCCGTTGTCCGCGCCACTGGCGGCCTCGACGACAGTATTGAGCCTTGGGACGCGAAGACCGGCAACGGCACCGGTTTCAAGTTCACGGGCTATTCCGGCTCTGCCCTTCTAGCCGCGATCCAGGATGCGCTCAAAGCTTTCGGGGACAAGGCGGCCTGGAAGAAACTCACCTTCAATGGCATGCAGAAAGATTTTTCCTGGGCGGCGTCGGCGCGCGAGTACGTGAAAGTCTATGAGCGGGTTGTGGCACAAAAGCCGGCGATTTCAGCGGAGAAAGTTACGGAGTTGAGCCGGGTTTGAGTTTCATAAGTTGCTGGTGACTACGAGGCTTCCTTCTGCAATCTCGAGCGGAGCGAGAGATCCCTATTGCCATACGCAATCTTCAGGGTTGTGTTTGTGCGGTTCCATGGGTGTGATATGGATCCCTCACCCGCAAACACCGCGAGTTCGGGATTTTCAGAAAGAAGCCCGTGATCTAAGCCCTGCGTTTACGTCGGGCGAAATAGAGATACACAGGCACTCCGGCCAGAATCACCAGCGTTCCGATAAGAGAGTTGTGCCAGTTCTCCATGAACGTCTTGTAGATCAAAAATACAGAAACGACGATGAACAACGCAGGAACCACGGGATAGCCCCACATTCGATAAGCCTGAGGGGCGCTGGCCTCACGAATGCGAAATACAAAGATGGTGCTGGCGGCGATGGTGTAAAAGAGCCACTCGGCGAAGATGGCCAGCGAGAAGAAATCTTTGAACGCGCCGCCGCCCAGGAGAAGAATGATGGCCATCACCGCCTGTACGACAATCGCCGTTGAGGGCGTATGGAAGCGAGGATGGACCTCCGCCAGCGTCTTGAAGAAGTATCCGTCGCGGGCCACGGCAAAAGGTATACGGCCACCGCTCATGATGGTGCCATTGAGAGTCACCAGCATAGAAAGGGCCATTCCCACGGAGACCAGTAGAGCACCCCAGCGTCCAATGGCGATCTGGGTTGCCGCCGCAGCCGGTACGCCGGATCCGGCAATCGCGCTAGCAGGCATTACGTATTGGACAGCCGCGTTCAGGCCGATATAAAGCACCGCCACAATGGCCATTCCGGCGATCAGCGCTACGGGAATGCTGCGCTGGGGATTGCGGATCTCGCCGCTGACCATGTTGAGGTCAGCCCAGCCGTCGTAGGCCCAGAGCGCCGCCACAAGCGCGGCTATGAATCCGGCCATGCCGCCTTTGGCTCCCAGAAAAGTCGTACCGAAATTGCCCCAGCTTCCCGAGGCCGCGCTGAAGCCCGCGACGATGATGACTGCGATCATCGTCACTTTCAGGGTGGTGAATACCAGCTGAAAATTTCCTGCCTTCCGTACACCGACATAGTTGAGCGCGGAGATCAGAATCGTGGCTGCGATTGCCACAAAGTGGCCCCAGGTAAGGGTCCAACTGCTTCCGGCGGAGAAGACCGGGTGCGACAAGGAACTAAACGCAGAGAAACTGCTCAGCACACGCACCAATCCACTGGTCACGGTGGCAATCGACGCCGGCTTGGCAATCAGAAACCACGTCCATGCATCGAGAAATCCGGCTAGCGGACCGTACGCGTCACGGATGTAAACGTATTCCCCGCCAGACCATGGCCTGTTTGCTCCCAGCTCGGCGTAGGTGAGGGCGCCGAAGAAAGAGAGCACTCCGCCGACAATCCAAGCCAGATACACCAGCTTGGCCGAGCCCACGGCCTCCATCATCTCTTTGGGAACGAGAAAGATGCCGCTGCCGATGATGGTCCCTGCCACGATTGCTGTCGCGTGCCAGACGTTCAACTCACGTACCAGATCGGGAGCGCCTTGATTTGCGGCCGCAGTGGATGCCATCGTCGCCTCTCGCTTACTTGCCAGCGGATTCTGATCCATATCGGATTTCGGATCTCTTTTCGTTGTTCGCGTCGTTGAAAGCGGGCAAGTGCCAGCGCTTTCTCAAGCTGTGATACTGCTGCAGGGGCAATTGCACCAGCAAGGGCTTGCGCAAGGGATCCAGCCACGCCAGCAGGGATTCCAACTCGGCCTGCGGCATGGCCGTACATCCCACCGTCGGATGGCCGGACCCTCCCCAGATATGCATGAAGATACACGAACCGGCGCCGGCTACGGCGGGATTTGTGTTGTGTTCTACCAAAATGCCCCAACGATATAGCTCATCAGGCCGCAGCATCTTTTCCGAGCTGTTCCAGTCGGGCGAGACCGTGCCCCTGTCCACGACGCTGTTATAAAACTTGGAGCCGCTATCATCAACGCACTCCACGGCTGGAGTCAGGCTCAGGTAGGGCATCTTCCATCCGGGTTGCGGTTGCGCCGCGTAGCCGAACGCTTTGCTCAGGCGAAAGATCCCCGCCGGCGCTTTGCCGTCGCCTTCCTTCTTGTCGGGGTCGCTCGCCGCACGCAGAGATGGATCCACGTTCACAATACCCGAGCCCCATCCCAAGCCGTTCTTGCCCACCATCACCGCGATCGGGGCACCGGCGGCTTTCCATTTGCCGTGGGGATTGCTGCGTTCATAGCGGCGCAGCGTCCCCTCTTGAGAGGTCCACCCGGGTGTGGTTACGACGATGATCTCGGTTGCGTCAGCCAGAGGATCGCGTTGCCTGGCTTGGGCCGGAAACGTTGCTGCAATCCAAACGACTACGCCGAGCAGACAGAGAGATGTCTTCATGATGCGATTGCGACGGGCAACAGTTTCGCACAGTGCGATTCCACGCTCGATAGATATTTAACCCTAATGCGCCTGTTCTTTCGCGATGACTGGTGCTGTCTGATTCTCGTTGCTCTTTCCCGCCAGACTGGCAAGATATCCCACGAGGAAAGTGGCGCTCGAGCCTATGGTTACGTACCAGGTCCAGGCGATGTGCGTCCATCTCCACAAGTAGATGTTCAGCGCCAGGCCGCAAAGCATGCCGGCGATCGCGCCGGTTTGTGTGGCGCGTCGCGTGAGCACTCCCAGAAGGAACACGCCCAGGAGTCCGCCGTAGGCGACAGAGGCGATGCTGAGGCCGATTTCCAGCACTTTACCTACGTGACGCGAGGCCAGTGCCAGCCCAAACAGTACGACGCCCCAAACGATGGTCGCGCCGCGGGAGAGCGCCAGGCGGCCGCGTTCCGAAGGCTCGGGCCGCAGACGCAGGTAGAAGTCGATCATGGTCGTTGACGAGAGCGAGTTCAGCGCCGCGCTCAGGTTGGACATGGCCGCGGCTAGAATTGCGGCGATGAGCAATCCAGCCATGCCCGGAGGAATGTGATCGACGATGAAGGTAGGGAACACGCGATCTGCAGATGCAAACGTTGTCGCCTGCGGAAACAGGCGGTAGAAATACCACAAGCCGGCGCCGACCAGAAGAAACAGCGTGAACTGCGCCAGGACGACCACGCCGCTCGAGAGCAACGCGACCCGCGAATCGCGCTGGTTGCGGGCGACGAGCAGGCGCTGCACCATGAGCTGGTCGGTGCCGTGGCTGGCGGTGGTCAGGAACATGCCGCCAATCACTCCGGCCCAGAAGGTGTAAGTCTTGAAGAAGCTGAAGGAGAAATCGAAGACCTGGAGTTTGCCTGCGGCCGAAGTAGCGGCGTGGATCGCGGGCCAGCCGCCGGGAACCAGATGCGTGAGGGTGACGAAGCCAGCAATCGTTCCGGCCACGTAGATGAACATCTGGATCACGTCAGTCCAGATCACCGCGGCCATGCCGCCTTCAAACGTGTAGATGAGCGTCAACAGCATGACAATGGCCACAGACGCAACGTCGCTGGTGCCGAGCGCGATGCCGACCACGATAGAGACGGCCCACACGCGCACGCCTTCGGCGGCGGCCCGCGTGACCAAGAACACGCCGGAGGTGATGCGATGTAATGTCTTTCCGAAGCGGCGATCTATAAGTTGGTAGGCCGTGAACATCTCGCCCCGAAAATACTGGGGGATGAAGATCAGGCTGATGACCACGCGGCCCAGAAGGTAGCCAAAGACCAGCTGGAGAAAGCCAAGGTTACCTGCATAGGCGATGCCCGGAGTGCCAATGACCGTGAGCGTGCTGGTTTCGGCCGCCACGATCGACAAAGCAATCGCCCACCAGGGAATGTTGCGGTCAGCCAGGAAGTAATCGCGGAGCGAGCGTTGCGACTTGCGAAAGCGGAGGCCGAACAGCGTGATGGCAACCAAGTAAACGGCGATGATCGCCACGTCGAGAGTGTGAAGTCGCATGTGTGGGTGTGCGGAACCATTATTGGTTAAAAAACGTAGAAAGCAAAATCAAAATTTGTGGGAAGATGAATAAGCCAAATGCCTCTCTATCTGGGAATTGATGCTGGAGGGACAAAGACCGACTGCGCCGTATCGAACGGGGCGGAGTTGCTAGGCCAAGCCACCGGTTCTAGCTGTAAGCTGGCCCGCGTAGGCCGCGAGAAGGCGCAAGAGAATTTGCAATCAACCATTCGGCGCGCCTGTGAGGCCGCGCGTGTTCCCCCGGCTGAGGTACAGCATGTGTGCATCGGAATGGCCGGCGCTTCGCTACCTGAGGCCGTGCAGTGGGCCCAGGAAACGATCCGCGAGGTCATTCCGGGCGCAACGATCTACGTTGCCGGCGATCACATCATCGCTCACCGCGCCGCATTCGGGATTTCTCCCGGCGTGCTGGTGATTGCCGGCACCGGCTCTATCGCTTTCGGACGCAACCAGGCGGGCGAGACCGCGCGCGCCGGTGGCTGGGGCCCGCACGTTTCCGACGAAGGCTCTGCGTTCTGGGTAGGACGCGAAGCCGTGATTGCAGCCTTGCGCGCATACGATTCCGGTCGCGAAAATACTCTGCTGCCATTGATCGCCAAAGCCTGGTCGGCGGCGCCAGAAGACGTCGTGCGCCTGGCCAACGCCGCAGAGCCGCGTTTTGCGGAGCTCGCCGTTACGGTGGCCCAGGCCGCGGAGAAAGACGATCCCGCGGCGCACGACATCGCCACGCGCGCAGGGGAAGCACTCGCGGGGCTCGGCGGCGCGGTGATTGATCGACTCTGGCCCAACCGTGGTGTCGTGCCCCTGGCGCTTTCCGGCGGCGTTCTCCATGGCTCGGCCTTGGTGCGCCAAGCATTCAAAGAGGCCATGCGTGCGCATCACCCTGAAGCCGCGCTCAGCTTTGCCGTGGTGCGTCCGGTGCTCGGCGCGCTGGAGATCGCTGCGCAACGCGGGAAACGATGATTCTGACTTTGCCTCCCGACTCGCCGCTTGATCAACTCATTCATGATCCTGATCCGGATGTACTGATCGCGGTGGCCGGCGACGCACGTCTGAGCGAAGATCTGGCCTTGGCCCTGCTCGAGCGACGTGACCTCCCGCGCCAGGCGCTGGAGCAGATGCACAAACACAAGTCGCTGGCCCGGCTGCGCAAGGTGCAGCTGGCGCTGGTGATGCATCCCCACACGCCCCGCCACGTTTCCATTCCCATCATCCGCCATCTATACGCGTTTGAACTGATGCGGGTCGCATTGCTGCCCTCGGTGGTCGCCGATGTGAAACGCGCCGCGGAAGAAACACTGATCGGCCGGCTGGCCACGGTTTCCCCGGGCGAGCGATTCACTTTGGCCAAGCAGAGTTCCGGGCGCGTTGCCGCTGCGCTGCTTCTGGACAAGGAGGTCCGCATAATGCGGGCGGCTCTCGATAATCCGCAGATGACGGAACTTTGGGTGGTGAAAGCGCTCAAAGCCGAAGCGGGGACTGAGCACCTGGCGCCGGCGGTGAGCCGTCATGGCAAATGGTCGCACCGCAACGACGTGAAGGCCGCCCTGCTGGCCAACAAGAACACTCCCCTGGCATGTCTGCTGCAGATCGCACAAGAGCTTCCTCTGGCCGCGCTCAGAGATGTGCTGCGCAACGCGCGACTGGCGCCGAATGTGAAGAAGCAACTGCAAGCCGCGCTGGAGAAGCGGATCTCCGGCGCCAAGTCCACCTAAGACACGGCGATTTGTTCCGCAACAACATCAACCGTTCGAGTCTTGAGACGTGGCCGTGCCACGTCTCTACGGCAAAATTGGGTCGGACTCGACAAAGACTGTAGATCGGAGACGGTCTGCCGGTAGAGACGCGGCACGCCGCGTCTCAATGTGTATACCCACAAGAATTTGTGTTCTTTTGACGCGAACCGATGAATCTGGGAGTCTCATCGGCCGTTTTGCGCGGGAATAACCCTTGACTCTCAGGTGTACAAAGCCCCATACCCGCTGCCATCGCGACCGGGAACGACCAGCGCGTCCAGCTCCAGGAATTGGCGGACGACTTCCTCCGGTGCGTTCTCCATTTCCGCAACCGTGCCCACAAAGATGGCGCGGGCTTCATGCAGAAACACGATCCGGTCGGCCAGCTTCTTGGCCAGGCGCATGTCGTGCGTTACCACGACGCTGGTGAGTTTGAGCTGGTCTTTGAGCTTCTGGATGAGGTTGCCGAGAAGTGAGGCCATCAAAGGGTCCACCATGGTGGTGGGCTCGTCGTAGAGGATGCATTCCGGCTGCGCGGCCAGAGCGCGGGCAATAGCCACACTGCGTTTCATCCCGGTGGAGAGGTCGGAAGGCAAAAGATCCCGCATAGCTTTTACGCCTACCATTTCCAGCAAGCCGTCCACGATCTGGTAGACCTGGGCTTCATCCAGGTCGCGGCGTTCGCGCAGCGGAAAGGCCACATTTTCGCCGACGGTCAGCGAATCGAACAGCGCGCCATTCTGGAATACCATGGTCACTTTTTTTCGGATGCGCTCCAGATCATCTTCTTTGTAATCGGTGATGTCTTCAAAGGCCACGATCACGCGGCCGGAATCCGGCTTGAGAAAGCCCATGATGTGGTGCAGCGACACGGACTTGCCCACGCCGCTCCGCCCCAGAATACAGAGCGTCTCGCCGGGGAAGGCGTGGAAGCTCACATTGTCGAGCACGCGGTTGTCGTCGAAAGACTTGGAGACGTTGCGGAAGGCAACATAAGGCTGCGGATGCTCGGGATCGAAATGTTGATGGTCGTTGCTCATGGGCTCTTGTCCGATCCGCGGCGGCGCGCCCGCTCCAGATCTTCCGGCGTGTTCAAATTGTCAAACATCTCCGCGGTGAAGGCAAACCTGGCCAGCTCTGCTTCCTCGATCAACAGCGTGCGGCCTTGGGGGAACAACGGAACAATCTTGTAATCGCCGGCTTTAAGCGCGGTTGCCGCGACGGAAAGAAAGTCATGGGTGTAGACCGCGCACAGCGGCTGCGGATAAGAGTTGATCACCGGCGCTGTCACCGTCATGCGCGATGCAAAGGCCCGCTGCGCCAGATAAGCCAGAAGCTTGGCCGAAAGAAAAGGAGTGTCTACCGCCAGCATGAGGTTGAACTCAGTCTTGGTGTGAGAGAGCGCCGTATGAATGCCCCCCAGGGGGCCGCACCCGGGAAATATGTCGGCGATCGTGGGCCCGTGGCCGCCGTAAAGTTCGGCCGATCCCACGATGGTGACCTGCCGCGCCACAGTACGCACCGTAGTCAGCGCGATGTCGAGCAACGTCTTTCCGCCGACGGAAAGAGCAGCTTTGTCGTTGCCCATGCGCGTGCTCTTGCCGCCTGCCAGCACGAAGCCGGTGAGTTGGTCGTGGGCCATTCCTTTCGATTTTAGCCGACCTGTTGTTTATGCCGACACACAGGCTGCTGCCGAAAATCGGGTGATCGGGTGATCCGGTGATCGGGTGATCGAAAAAAGGGCAGCGCAAGGATCTTCGCGGTTTTCGAAATCCGACAAGGGCTGAATGCTGACTGCTGAATGCTGAATGCTGGGTGCTGCTTAGTTGATCTCCAGCCCGATGATCCTGCCCGCGTGGTCCAGCTCCAGGCTGGCTTTAGCCTGGAAGACGGAGTCGCCGTTCAGGCCAGGCACGGTGACAAAGACACGCTCCGCCACCACGCTGGCGGAATCGGTGCCGGCGACGTACTGCAGGGACTTATTGTTGCAGCAGGGTTTAGGCAGGCTGAAAGCCAGGTCGGCGAGTTCGCCCGTCTCCGTGACGGAGAGGGCTACGTCAATCTTGTAGCGGACGTTGGCTCCGCGCTCTTCCGTCGTCGGATCCAGCGCCGGCTTGAACGAGACATAGAACTGAAAGCGTTCTTTCTCCGGGTTGTAATCGCCGCGGGCAACTCGCAGAGACATAGAAAACCAGAGTTTTTATCACATTTGCGCAGTTTAGGCCAGAGCAGGAGTTGGCCGCAGATCTGCGCAGATAAACGCTGATTAAAGACGGAGACACGGACCGTTACAATCGCTCCATGCACGTCTTCCTCACTGGCGGCAGCGGCTTTGTCGGACAGCACATGATTCCCCGATTGCTTTCGGAAGGTTATGCTGTGCGCGCGCTAATGCGCGCCGTTCCCGGGCAGTCACACCGGCTGGTTCAGGGCTTCTACCATCAAGGAGACTTCCAGTATGTCCGAGGTGATGTCGTCACCGGCGCTGGCCTCGACCAAGGCATGCAAGGCTGCGACGCGGTGATTCATCTCGTCGGCATCATTGTCGAGAAAGGCAAGAACACCTTCGACGCGGTGCATCATCTGGGCACGCGCAATGTAGTGGAAGTAGCCAAAGGCAACGGCATTCAACGCTTCATCCAAATGTCGGCGCTGGGCGTGCGCGCCGACGGCGTGGCCGCCTATCAGACCAGCAAATGGAAGGGCGAAGAGGAAGTCCGCCAGAGCGGGATTCCTTACTGCATTCTGCGCCCGTCGCTGATCTTTGGCGTGGGCGATGGCTTTGTCACGCAGATGATGGACGCCATGCGTAAAGCGCCTCTCTTCCGGCCCGTGCCCGGCGACGGCTCGCCCAAATTCCGGCCGATCTCGATTGACGATGTTACAGCCTGCTTTCTTCGCGCCCTCACCGCGGACACAGCTACCAATCAGACGATCGAACTGGGCGGCGCCGATGAGCTCTCGCTGAACGAAGTCCTCAAGGAAATTGCCCGCGTGGCCGGCGTGCGCAAGCCCGCCGTCCACATCCCCATGCCCCTGATGTTTGCGGGCGCGGCGGTAGCGCAGACGTTGCTGCCCAATCCTCCTGTGACCTTGGATCAATTGCGCATGCTAAGGGAAGGATCAACTTGTGACATCGAGCCCATGAAGCGGATCTTTGAGATCGAACCGAAGGGCTTCGCAGGATGCGGACGGCGACAGGGTTGAACTTGTGTTATCCGCCGCGGCGGATTTGCACGTCCAGGCCAAGGGAGCGGCAAAGATCCTGGGCGGCCGAAAAATTTTTTCTCACCGCCTTGGGATCCGAGACGTCGTCGGACGGACTTATCGTGATTACGGGACCGCGCGGCCATGCGCTCATAGGCAGCGCCAGGAGATGACCTTCCAGGTCCGTGGTGCGGACCTGACTGTATTGCGGCTTGGCGTCGATAAACGTGGTGACGACATAGCCACCCTCGAGTGAAAGTATGTGCGGGTTGAAGCAAGCTTCCTGTGGGTGACAATACTGCGCCGTGTTCGCCGCCAAAATGAGTTTCCGCAGATCGGGCTTTGCCGCGCGGGGTTGGTTGCAGGCGCCCAGGAAGACCGCTAGAAGAACGCCCGCCCCGAGCGAGCGGCAAGCACGCGCTGACTTCTTTCCTTCCACGGCGCAAGAATCATAGCTGCTAAAGCTAGAATCCCAAAGCTTTTGCCGCCGGCGTTCTTCCTAACCCTTTGCTTAACCTTTTCTTAACCCGTTGTTACTAAGGTACGCGACCAATAGCTTCATGCGCGATCACGGCGTAGGATCATTACGAGTGGCTGTTCAAACGTGTAACTCAAACGCCAACAAAAATTTACGTTAGCAATGCAGTACGTTCCAGCAACTCTGCATCTAACAAAGCACACGCCACCACGTACAGGAGTAATGAATTATGAGGAGATATTTTTGGGTGGGTATTGTTTCTCTGGGGCTGATCGCGGCCGGCTGCACGCGCCTTGGCGGTCATACCGACCAGCAGGTCGCAGCCGATGTGCAGACCAAGATCAACGCCGATGCCAGCTTTCCTGACAAGCAACTGAACGTGACTTCTGCCAACGGCGTGGTCACGCTCTCCGGCACCGTCTCAAGCGACGCCGCGCGCGCGGCCGCGGCTGCCGACGCGGCCCAGGTCGATGGCGTGAAGACCGTGGTGAACAACCTGGTTGTGGCTACGCCGGACCTGGCCGGGATGCAAGCCGATGCGCAAACGCCGGCGCCACAGAAAGCTCCAGCGCTGCGAGCCGCAGCCATCAAGCCTTCGCCGCGTTCCAACCGGGCCAGCCGGTCTTATGACCAGGCGCCAAGCACACAAAACGGCAACAGCGGGGATAGCGGCCTGCGCACAACGGTTCCTGCAAACAGCGGCGGGGACAGCGTAGCCACCTCAGCGCCACCGGCTCCGACGCCGGTACCCAAGGTCACGATTCCCGTCGGAACGCAATTGAGCATCCGTTTAACGGAAGAGCTCAGCTCCGAGAAAGCGCAGGTGGGTGACGTCTTCCACGGTTCTATCTCTGCGCCCATCACGGTTGACGACCAGACGGTCGTGCCGACCACGGCCGATGTCGAAGGCCGCGTGGTGGATGTGAAGTCCGCGGGGCGCTTTGCCGGCAAGTCTGACTTGGTTCTCCAACTGACCAAGCTGACGATGAATGGAAAGAGCTATTCCATCCAGACTGACCAGTGGAACAAGGACGGAAGCGCACGCGGTAAAGCTACCGCAGCCAAAGTAGGCGGCGGGGCAGCCGTGGGAGCGATCCTGGGCGGCATCTTCGGCGGCGGCAAGGGCGCGGCCATCGGCGCGGCTGCAGGCGCGGGCGCGGGAACCGGCGTTTCCGCTGCGACGAAGGGCCAGCAGGTCGTGCTTAAGCCGGAAGCGGTCATCAACTTCACGCTGCAGAGCGCGTTGACAGTTACCCCTGGAGCGCAACGTCAATCGATGAACCAATAAACCAACCGAGGTTAGAAGAAGCGCCGTCCGCTTGGGCGGCGCTTTTGTTATCTGCACTTTTGCGGTTCAAGGAATTGAGAGTAACTAAGCTCTTCTTCACTAACGCACCTCGAAAACCTGTCATCCTGAGCGGAGCGCCGCCAAGGAGTTTTGCCAACGGGTATTGTGTGGCGCGGAGTCGAAGGACCGCGACGGTGCTTTTCGCCACCATGCCGCATCAAGGCGTTCTCTAGAGAACTCCCTGAGCCAACCTTTGCGATTGAAGAAGTGCCGGGGTCCTTCGACTCGGCCTCATCCCGCTGGTGCACGGGACTCGCCCTCGCTCAGGATGACAGCTTGAGATTGCCCAACCCCCGACATTCATGGATGCCGTTAACAGAGGTTCGATCGTGTTACCTTTCACTTTGCACGCCCCGTATAATCTGTACTTCGGTTGAGAGAATCTAATCGTCGGAGAGCAACCTGCACCCCTACGTCGTCGGCAATGGCACAGACATATTCTTCATCCTGGCCTTCTTTCTCTTCGGCCTGGTCTTCGGCAGTTTTCTGAACGTATGCATCTATCGGCTGCCGCGCGAAATCTCGGTGGTGAGCCCGCGTTCATTTTGTACGTCATGCGACACCCCGATTGCGTTCTACGACAACATCCCTGTGTTGAGCTGGATCGTTCTGCGGGGCAGATGCCGCAATTGCAAGGCCAGGATCTCGCCGCGCTACGCGATCGTGGAGCTGCTGACCGGCGCCTTCTTTGTCGTGAGTTACCTCTCCGCTGAATCTCCGGCGGGCGCGCTCAAGCTCAGCGCCCTGTCGTTCCTGCTGATCGGGCTGATCTTCACCGACGCCGAAACCAAGCTCCTGCCGGACCTGCTGACCAAACCGGGCATCGCGCTGGGCCTGGCCTTCAGCTTGTTCGTGCCGTTACGCGACTTCTCGGTGCCCGCCATCACGAACTGGCGCTTGTTATCGCTGGTGAACTCGCTGGCCGGTGCGCTTCTGGGGTCGGGATTCATTTTTGGCGTGGCTCTGCTCTATGAAGCCGTCCGCGGCGTTGAGGGCATGGGCCGAGGCGACGTTAAGCTCATGGCCTTGATCGGTGCCTTTCTGGGTGCGCGACAGATCGTGGTGGTCTTGGTACTGGCCGCGGTCAGCGGCAGCCTCTTTGGACTGTTCCTGATTCTTTTTGTCTGGCAAAAGCGCCTGGCGCGGCGAAGGAAGCGCCGTCCCTCAGAACCGGTTTCGCAAGCTCGACGCCGCGCCTGGCAGTCGGCCGTCCTGATCTATCGTAACTTTGAGATCCCTTTCGGCGTATTTCTGGGCCTGGCCGCGCTGGTCGCGGCTTTCTGGGGCAATGCTCTGCTGAACTGGTACGCTCATTTCTTCCGCTGAGCGCGATCCTTCGCCGTTTACGTATGAGGCGGTCGGCGGCAATACCTTTTCATAGGCTATGCCGGGGCGCGTTTTGGCCAACTCGGTAACACCTAAAGCCCGAACACAAAGTGCATAACCAAGTAGAACAACACTAGGTATGCGGCCAGAATCCCGAATCGCTTCCAGCCCTTATTGTCCTTCGGCCACCAGAGCCAAAACATCACCCAGCCGAGAACACCATGCGGAACCAGAACAAGTATCTGAAGCCAAAGTGGCCAATCGGGAAACTTTGTCATCGAGGTCGCCAACCACGCGAAGTATTTTATTTAATCGGCACGCCAAATCCCAACTAACGTGGGAAGAGAGACGCGTCTCTTCCCCGCTTGGATGGGTATCTTTCCAAAGGAATCGTCCAGATCCTTCGACTACGCGCCTAGGGGCGCTACGCTCAGGATTTCGGCAGAAGGCTCCCGCTCGGCTGATGCCTCGCTCACGCCTTCTAAGCGGCTCAAGACAGATCCTTCGACTCCGCGCCAGGGTGGCGTTACGCTCAGGATTTCGGCAGAAGGCTCCCGCTCGGCTGGCGCCTCGCTCACGCCTTCTAAGCGCCTCAAGTTACTTCGGTGTATACAGGGTTTACCCTATCGTTTCTGCTCGCCGAATCGAGAAGAATGCTTTTCATCTCGCGATAGAATATCCTGCAAGCGCAGGTTGAGCATCCATGAAAACTATCTCTTCAGTTGTGATCTTACTGATATTCGCGGCTTCTGCGACGGCGCAGTCGGTAGCCGACGCCGCGCGGAAAGCGCGTACCCAACAACATTCCGGCACAGAGGCGATTCGCCTGGATGGCGATTCGATGCCGCGGCTCGCGACGGCCTCGGTTTCGTCTTCCGAGCCCGAGAAAGCCAAGGACAGTGATCAGCCCGCCGACGCCAAAGCCTCTGACGCCAAGCCTGCGGATGCCAAAACCGCCGACAGCAAAGACCAGGCTAAAGCGCCGCCCAAGCCCACAGCCGACGACTGGGCGAAGAAGATCGAAGCGCAGAAGAAGGAAATTGCCACCCTACAACGCGAGCTCGATATCCTGCAGCGCGAGCAGCGTCTGCGGGCAGCTACGTTCTACGCTGACGCTGGGACGCAGCTTCGCGACTCGGGCAAATTCGCCGAAGATAGCCGCAAGGAACAGGCCGACATTGATGGCAAGAAGCAGGCGTTAACTGACGCCCAGCAGAAGCTCGAGGATTTACAGGAAGCCGCCCGCAAAGCCGGATCTCCAACCAGCTGAGCGCGAGCAAGCTTTGCCAAATTCAGCCCCGAAGGAAAGCCTTCGGGGCTTTTCGTTGCGGCCCAAGCCAGGATTCGTACTCGTGTGCTCTCTGCGAACAGCAGACATGGACCTTGGTCATCCGCGGGGGCGAGCAGCTTGGTCTAGAATATCTCCATGAATTCATTGGGGTTCACGTTCCTTCGCAGAGCAGGGGCGATCGCTCTGTGCGCATGGGCGCTGGCGTTTCTCGGCTGCGACAACGCGCCGAAGACCGCTTCCAGCGCACCACCCAAGACCAATCAGTTTGAGACTGGCCGTTTTGCGCTACAGAAGATGTATCCCTCGGCGCGCTTTTGGTCGCCGGACGCCCTGCCCGTGAGCCTTTCCTCATACGCCACGACCGATAGCAACGGCCACGATGGCAAGTCCGGATCCTGGCGGGGGTTGTTTGCGTCGCGTTCGCGTCAGAAGAGCGAGCCTTTCATGTGGTCGGGTATGGCCGACGCTACGCGCAAGGTCGACCACGGCGTGGAAGACAACTACAATTCCAGCAACCGGTCCATGCAGGCATGGGACCCGAACTTTCTCAAGATCGATACCGACCAGGCATTCAACGTGGCCCAGCAACACGGTGGCAAGCAGCTTCTGGAAAAAGACGCCAACCTGGGGGTCAGCTACCTGCTGGACTTCGATCCAACTTCAAACCAGTTGCGCTGGCACGTGATCTACGGGGGAAGCGGCTCCTCGGGGAGACTCACCGTAATGGTGGATGCTTCCACGGGTAACTTCGTGCGCAAGGAATAGAAGCGTGATTCTGGCGCAGTTTGGCGATGTTCAGGCGCCCTAGCCCGAAAGGCAAGCTACACGACTACCCGCCCTACTTGCCAATCGTCTCCCTGATTTCGGCGATGGCCTTCTTGGCGTCCGACACGAACCGGCCATGCGGCTCCAGATCAATATACTTCTGATAAAACAACCGCGCGGGATCCAACTGCTGCAGTCCTTTCAAGCTCTGTGCCATGCGGAAGCAAGCCAGCGGATTATCCGGATCGAGCAGCAGCGCTTCTTGAAAGCGTTCTCGCGCGGCGTCGTATTTGTTGAGCGAAAGATAGGTTTCGCCGACGTCGATGTCGTGCTCAGCCTGCCGCTTAGGGTCGTTGCGCACGTCCAAGTGCGGGCCGATCCGCTTGATGGCCTCCTCGCATTCCTTAGCATGCGGACCGCTGTCCATGATCTTCAGATATGCGCGGTAATTCTGGTAAGCCTGGCTGAGCAGGTCGAGTTTTTCCTGGGTGACAGCAAGCCCGAACGTGGCGTCAGCGTCATTCGGCTTATAAAGCAGCGCGTCGTTGAAGCGTTCCAGGGCAGCGCGGTAATTCTTCAACCGCAGGTAGTAATTTCCGACCTCGACGTCTTTGGCTGCGCGATGCGGATCAAAGGGAAGAAATGTCCCCTCGTCTTTGTTCGTCGTGGGAGGCGGCTCATTGGCGTGCGGGGCCGCGTTGAAGTCCGCTTGAGAATCCCGGCTGGAGCTCTCGCCCTGTTGCGGCGATACCGGTTCGGTTGGTGCCGGCTGTGACGGCTCGTCCGGCAGAGGAGTCGCCTTCGGTTTGGGCGTAGGCGCCGGCGGGCTCTTGCGCGGGTTGATGTGCGGCTGATTATCCTGGCTATCCTGCCCGGATGCGGTTTCAAATGATGCCAGCGAGCACAAGCAAGCGAAAGAAAAAAGAATAAGAATGCTGCGTGCGGTGTGCATTCTCTTATTGTAATGGCGAAAAGGCCGTCCGCCTGTGGCGGACGGCCTTTGGTTCTGCGCAGGTCCCGGGGGAGGAGAGACTACCGGCTCGGGTTGGGAGCGGTGCTCTGCGCAGATGTCTGTGCGGACATGCTATTGCTCATCAGGCGCACGTCCACTCGGCGATTCTTGGCGCGTCCATCAGGATCGCTGTTGGGCGCCGCGTACTTATCCTTGCCCAGTCCGATCACGTAAATCTTATGGGCGGGGATGTTCTTTTCAACAAGATACTGCACGACCGCATCCGCACGGCGATCGCTGAGCTTGTAGTTGTATCCGGCCGGGCCGACGGAATCCGTTCCGCCTTCCAGCACCACGAGGTAGCCCTTGGTATTGGGCACCTCAGCCAGCAACTGGTCCAACGCCTCTTTGGCCTTCGTGGTCAAGCTGGACTTGTCGAAAGCGAAGTGAACGCTGGTCTCAACAACCGTATGGAAGCTATCCAGGTTCGCAACCTGGGCAGACAGAGCGTCCACGCGGGTGGTAGCCTGCGAGGCCAGTGTCTGGGCCTGGTCGGCGTGGGTACGGGCATCGCCGGCTTTCTGGTCGGCTTCTGATGCTTTCTGGTTCACGCCTTGGATTCCTTGCTGGGCTTTGGTATCCACATCGCGGATGTCGCGCGTGTTCTTGGCCGTCAGTTCGTCCAGCGAATTGGTCTTATCGATGATCGGCTCGGTTTGCTTGCGGACGTAATTCTTTGTGGTACACCCGGCGTTGAACAACACAGTCGCGCCAGCAAGTACTATCACAGCGGCAGATTGCAGTTTCATGGGGGAAAGCTCCTTCAGGTACCCGCGCGGCCCATCGCTCAAGCCGCACCTCATTAGTCAATCTTCTCACAAAGCAACTGGCATGCCATTGATTCGGGCGGCTCACTGTGGACATGGAGGTTGAATAAGTCATTTATAATCTTATACTTGAATCTAAGCTCAAAAATCGAGCTCACAACCTCGGCCCAGGCTGCGAGGAAATTTTTACGCACTACCGCACCCTGTTAGGATGAAACTCAATCTGATCACCTGGGCCCCGATCCATGGACTTGCTCCAGAAAATCCGGACTTTGCCTGTCCAGCCTGGCGTTTACCTATATAAGAATGCCGAGGGCGAGGTAATTTATGTCGGCAAAGCTAAGAACCTGCGCTCCCGTGTAAGGTCTTACTTTGTCGAAGGCGTAGGCGAGGCCAACGCCAAAACGGGAACCCTGCTGCGCGAGGCCGTCGACCTCGAGTACATCGTTGTCGGCAACAATAAGGAAGCGCTGGCGCTCGAGAATAACCTGATCAAGCAAAAGAAGCCACGCTTCAACATCCTGTTGCGCGACGACAAGACCTTCCCTTACATCAAGCTGACGCTGGGCGAACGATTCCCGAGGGTCTACGTAACGCGCCGCCTGCGTAAAGACGGCAGCGTCTATTTCGGACCGTATTTTCCCGGCAACCTGGCTTACCGCATTGTCGACCTGATCCATCGCCACTTTCTGGTTCCTTCCTGCAAGGTCGATCTCACGCGTTATCATGCACGGCCGTGCTTGCAGTACTACATCAAGCGTTGCCTGGGGCCGTGCGTCAAAGACTTGACCACGCCTGAGGCCTATGCTGAAGCCGTGCGCGACGTGCAACTGCTGCTCGAAGGCCGCCAGACCGATCTCGCCAAGTCCCTGCGCACACGTATGGAGCAAGCCGCTGCCGCCGAAGAGTATGAACGCGCCGCGCGGTATCGCGATCTGCTCTCGACCCTGGACCAGCTCCAGGAAAAGCAGCGCATGGCCGCCGCCGAAGGTGACGATACCGATGTCTTCGGCTACCACTTCGAGAACGACATGCTGGCCGTGAACGTCTTTCACGTTCGCAACGGTAAGATCGTGGACCGCCGCGAGTTCTTCTGGGAAGAGCTCCCTGAGACTCAGGGAGCGCCAGATTCCTATGGAGCGCAGGCTTCGGTGGAGGTGCCCTCGCTTGCGGATAATGAAGCAACCGCAGGCGAGGGCGCATGCGCTCCAAGTCAAGGACGCGAAGGCACCGCTTTCGATCCGGGCGAGTTTTTCTCAGCTTTGCTCAAGCAGGTGTATATCGACCAGCAATATGTGCCTCGCAGCATCCTGGCGCCTGTCGATTTCGAAGACCGTGAAGGCCTGGAGGAGCTGCTGAGCGATAAGCGCGGACGCAAAGTGGAAATCCTGGTCGCGCAGCGGGGTGAGAAGCGATCTCTCATCGACTTGGCCGCGCAAAATGCCAAGCAATCGTTCGACCAGCGCTTCCGCGTCATGAAACCCACGGTGAAAGCTACGCAGGAGGCGTTGCAGGACGCGTTGGGCCTGCCCGAGCTGCCGCGCCGCATCGAGTGCTTCGACATCTCCCACATTCAGGGCGCGGAGACGGTGGCCTCCATGGTGGTATGGGAAGACGGCAAGATGAATAAATCGGCGTACCGCAAGTTCATCGTACGCAGCGTCTCTGGAGTGGACGACTTCGCCGCCATGCGCGAAGTCGTAACCCGCCGCTACCAGCGCCTTCGCGACGAGGACCAGAGATTCCCCAGTCTGGTCCTGGTCGATGGCGGCTTGGGCCAGCTTCACGCGGCCACTGCGGCGCTCGAAGATCTGGAGATCACCAACCAGCCCGTGGCCGCGATCGCCAAGAGGGAAGAGGTCATCTACGTCGCCGGCCAGGAAAATGAACCCGTGGTCCTTGACCGCCACTCGCCCGTGCTGCACATGGTGCAGATGATCCGCGACGAGTCCCACCGCTTTGCGGTTACTTTCCACCGCAAACGCCGCCAGATGCGTGACCGGGCCTCAGAACTGCTGGAAGTCCCCGGCATCGGCGAACGCACACGGCAGCGCCTCTTGCAGCATTTCGGCAGTGTCCGAGCCGTGCAGGAAGCCGACGCCGCCGCGCTGAACGCCGTTCTCACGAAGCCGCAGGCGGAAGCGGTGCTAAGGCATTTTCAGAAGAACCTTACCGCGGATTAACGCTGATTCCCGCTGATCGGATTTTGAGGCGCTCCGTTTCGCTGTGCGGCCTCCGCGGCAGCAAGGAATTGAATCTTGCTTCAAAGCTACCCGGCACTAACGTGCCGGGCTAATTATCGGCCGTCCCTGGCGGGACTGCAGCTCTGACGCCCCGATCTTTATCGCCCGCCTCTGAACTTCGTGTCAGCATGTTCTTTTTCTGATCACCCGATCTCGGCGATCCCGTGCGATAACGGCGATCACGACGATTCAAGATCCCTCTTTTCTCTCCAGCAACACTGGCATAGAATTCTTGGCAGACGACTACGCGGTGACGGCTTGAGGTGATCCATATGCATGGCACAGCCTTGAAAGCCACTGTGGTAATCGCAATTCTCGCTTTGACCTCCTGCGGAGTAACCCCTTCTTCTGAGACCGGCAAGAATGCTGAAGCCGTCGAAACCAAGTCTCCGGTCGCGCAAGGGCCCATCACGGGGAAGACTGCTTTCTGGGAAATGTACAAATCGGCGCGGGCCTGGTCGTCCGACATCGTGCCGCTGTCGCTCGAAAGCAAAGAAATCCCCGGCATCAAGAACGCTGATGGCAAAGCCGCGATGTGGAGCGCTAGCTTCGGCTCGCCAAAACTCCATCAGTTCAGGACTTTTTCATACTCCATCGCCGCCTCTAAGCCAGACATCATTCAGGGCATCATGATTGGCAACACAAAGCCTTGGAATGGTCCCGTGAACGACGCTATGGCCGTTGATCCGTCGGACTTGATGGTCGATTCCGACACTGCCTTTCAGACTGCGCTGGCCCAGGCAGCGGCTTGGGTCCGCAAGAATCCGGGCAAAGATGCTTCTTTCACCCTCGGCAACGCCTCGCGCTTTCCGGCACCGGTATGGTACGTGCTGTGGGGTGACAAGAAGTCCGGTTATGCGGTTTACGTGAATGCCAAGACGGGGACCGTCGTCAAAATCAAGTAGGCAGCTCGCTTGCGAAAGGGGCGGGACACGGTCATCATAGAAGTATGCAAGGATCCTTACGTCTCATTGATTCGTTGATTATTGTCGCTCTGGCCGGGATCATCGGATGCTCGGCCAAGGCCGCATCTCGGATGCCCATTCCAGCCGCGCAACAGGACATTCCACTCGCCACCGCGACGGGGCGCCAGACGGCCGTATTTGCCGGGGGATGTTTCTGGGGTACGCAGGCGGTTTTCGAACGCGTAAAAGGCGTGATTACCACCACCGCGGGCTATTCCGGTGGATCGGCGGCGACTGCAACCTACGACCAAGTTACCACTGAGACTACAGGCCATGCGGAATCCGTGGAAGTCGTTTACGATCCTTCGCGCATCACTTACGGACAGCTACTACGCGTCTATTTCTCCGTGGCTCATGACCCCACCCAGCTTAACCGCCAGGGGCCCGACGAGGGGCCTTCCTACCGCTCAGCTATTTTCTATTCCAACCCGGAACAGAAGCGAATCGCAGAGGCCTACATAGCGCAACTGGACGCCGCCAAAGTCTTCCCGGCAAAGATCGTCACGCAAGTTGTCCCGCTGAAGGGTTTTTATCGGGCGGAGGACTATCACCAAGACTTCGCCCTCAAGAATCCCAACCATCCCTACATCCTGGTTTGCGACCGCCCCAAGATTGAAGCCCTCAAGCAGCAGTTCCCGGACCTGTTTACCGAGTACACCGGCAAGCACTGAAGCTACGAAGTGGTTTTTCCATTCATGCCGTGTCTGATCACCGACCTTTGTGAAATTGTCGGTGTAATTTTTCCGGTTTGCGTACGTCATGACCAACAAGATGTCTCGAAATCCGGCGGGCTGTCCTGCGCATCTTGAGGCCGGCAAAGGATAGAGGGGAACAATGTTGACGCGACGCCACGCTCTTAGAGCGCTGCTGGCTGCCGGAGCCGGCGCGGCCATCACCGGGCTCTACACCTGGCTGGTAGAGCCGCACTGGCTGGAGCTTACCTCTCCCTCGCTTCCCATCGCCGGACTACCGCCCGAGCTCGAAGGCAAGACCCTGGCACAGTTGAGTGATTTGCACGTGGGGCCGGCCGTTGACGACGAATACATCATGGCTTCGCTGAGTCGGGTGCGCGCCTTGGCGCCCGATTTTGTGGTTTGCACGGGCGACTGGGTCACTTACCGCAGCCCGCGCCAATTCGAGCAATTGCGCCGCGTGTTGGCGCACATGCCGCACGGCCGGTTGGCGACCTTGGGCATTCTGGGCAACCACGACTACGGTTTTCGCTGGGGAATGGTTGACGTGGCTGACCAAGTAGCTGAGATCGCGGGCGCTGCCGGCGTCACCATGCTGAGCAACCAGTGCGTTTCCGTCGCTGGACTCCAGTTCGTTGGAATCGATGATCTATGGGGACCGCGCTTTGATCCGATGCCCGCGCTGGCTCAAAGAGATCAGAACATGCCCACTGTCGTTCTCTGCCACAATCCTGACGTGGCGGATCTTCCGGTCTGGAAGCAGTACGAAGGATGGATTCTCGCCGGGCATACCCATGGTGGCCAATGCAAACCGCCGTTCTTGCCTCCGCCGGAGCTTCCCGTCCGCAACCGTCGTTACACGGCTGGTGACTTTTACTTGCCGGGAAACCGGCACATGTACATCAGCCGCGGCGTGGGCCACCTGCTGCGCGTGCGTTTCAATGCGCGCCCGGAAATCCCGATCTTCCGCTTGCAGCGGGATGCTTCGCAAACTGAGACTGTGTAGCGGCCCATCCTTCGCCACCATTTGTTTGAGCGTGGCATGCGATCATAATCTCGGGTCATTGAGGTTGGACCGTGCCTGAGTTTCCGGACATCGTTGTGTATATCGAAGCGCTGGCGCCACGCATTCTCGGCCACGTCCTGGAGAGCGTGCAGATTGCCGGGCCATCGTTGCTGCGTACTGCCACGCCCGCGATCGAGAGCGTGCAGAACCGCAAGGTCACGGGACTGCGGCGGTTGGGCAAGCGCATCGTCATCCAGCTCGCGGGTGATCCAGGTGGCGAAGACCTATTCCTGGTGTTGCATCTTATGATTGCCGGACGCTTACACTGGAGCGATCGCAGGAAAGTGCCTGACGGCCGGCGCACGCTGGCGGCCCTGGGTTTCGATTCCGGCACGCTGACCCTCACCGAAAGCGGCGCCAGGAAACGGGCATCGCTGCACGTGGTGAAGGGAGAAGCGGCGCTGGCCGCCATGGATCCAGGTGGCCTGGATGTCTTCGCCGCAGGAGCGGAGAAGTTCGCCGCTGTCCTCACCTCGTCCAACCACACGCTGAAGCGCGCGCTGACCGATCCGCGTCTTTTTAGCGGAATCGGCAATGCTTATTCCGACGAGATCCTTCACCGCGCGCAGCTCTCACCGGTCACCCTGACGCAGCGCCTGCAACCCGAAGAGATCGTCCGGCTTTATGAGGCCACGCGCGAGACCTTGACCGAGTGGGCGCAAGCTCTTCGCAGAGAAAAAGACGCAAGCGGCAAGTTTCCTGAAAAGGTCACTGCGTTTCGCGAAGGCATGGCGGTGCACGGGCGTTATGGCCAGCCTTGTCCACGATGCGGCGCCAAGGTACAGAGGATCCGCTACGCGTCCAACGAGACCAACTATTGCGCCCGCTGCCAGACCGGGGGCAAGCTGCTGGCTGACCGGTCTCTCAGCCGCCTGCTACGCGAAGACTGGCCGCGCTCGCTCGAAGAGCTGGAAGAACGCAGGTCGGGGACATGACGCTCGTCCTGGGGGTCGGACGCCAAGCTCAATGCACTGGATCCCACAAAACCAGCATCACATCGGCGCGTGTGAACGACATATTCTGGTTCCGGATGTAGCGCACGGCCGGGCCGACTGTCTTGCCCAAGGCTACAGCATCGTAAACACACAGAGTGACACCTTGCGAGGGAAGTTCGATTCCGTTTGCCTCGAAGACGCTTGCGACTCCGGACGGACCGCCGTTCGTGGTCGCGAGGCCGAATTTCACGGGCGTGAGGGTCGCTGTTCCTACCGGCTGCGAGTTTTGCCATCCCAGCTTGAAGACCAATCGGCTGGTTTCGGTCGAAGTCACATTCTTGCCACCAACTTTGCTTGCCACCGTCGTGGAGACGATTCGGGCGCTGGCATTCTTTCTCGTCGTTTTTGTCTTCTTAGTTCTGGCGGATGCCCCCGCTGCGTTCTTGAGTACCGCTTTCACGGAGCCGGCCACCACACTCAGTTGTGTGGGCGCCAACGGGTGCTCCACCCACGAACGCACTTTCCCCATGACATTGCCGTTGAAGAGAGGCACGTGAACCGTATGCGGGGCCACCGGATCAGCGGCGGCCTGGAACTGAATGTTGAAGCGCGGGTCCACGCGCTCCACGATCTCGACCGAATAGCTGCCTGCGGCTTTTTGCGAAGGCGTGATGGCGACTGTAATGATGGGAGTAGGCGTGTTGGGGTCCTCGGCCCACGTGCCCGGCCAGTTCTTTGATTGCGAGGGCACTAGGCTCACCTGGGGCGGAGGCGTGTTGTCGAATTTCGGCGGTTCGTCCAATTGACGGTGCTGGGTGATGTGGACCCGGGTACGCGCGGCTGAGCCGCACCCGGTTACGTGTCCGGCTTCGTAGATTTGGTCAAGACTTACGTCGGGGATGGGCGCCGAAGGCTTGAAGACCACCACGTCGTGCAGTACTTCGCCGTTGCAGTTAGGATGCCCCAGAATCACGTCGATCTCGCTGACGAGGTCCTGCAGCAACGGGATGATAACGTCCTCAAACAGCGTTCCTATCGCCTTCACGACGGTTGGCGCAAATTCTTCGACCTTGTCGGCCAGGAAATCAGACAATGGCCCGGGCAAGGAAGGAGCTCCCGGCACGTAGCCGGAATAACGCAGATAAAGTTCAATCTCCTTCATGTAGATTTTGGCGATTTCCTGGGACCCGCTCTCGGCGATGTCGCCAATGGCATTGACCTGGTCGGAGGGATCGAAAGACCCCAGGTTCACGATCTGGAAGGTAGCAACAGCAATCTCGTTGTCATGGCAGTCAACCTCCGATGTGAACGGCAGGATGGCGTTGCCCGAGTCAAGAACGGTCGATCCGTCAGTGTTGAGAAGAGGGAAGTGGTCGGTGCTCACCACCTTGTCGCCGACGAACCAGGTAATGACCATCCAATCGTTGTCGGAATGCTTCGTGTCGCTCTTCTTGGTGATGAGTTCAATCTGATCGAAACTCAAAACACACTTGCCCATGCGGTCTTTCTCTCTTTCTGCATCACACGTGTGGCGCGAAAAATTCCACCCAAATATCGGTGCCCCCGCTCTTGTTGTCAAGGATGGCGTCAACTTTTCCCCAGGGAAATGTTCTCTTGGCCCCGAGCTGCGCATCCAGTTCCTGACGGTACTCGTTGAGCCGTGCGGCTTCTTTTTCCTCGGACCAGGTGTCCCAGGTTTGGTCTTTCTGCGCCCAGGCAAAGCTGGCCTTGTTGAGGCGTTCGTTGAAAAACACGAAGAAGATTCCCAGCTTGCGGTCGTCCGAGATCTCCTGGCGGATCGAGTAGCGCTGCCAGCCGCCGTTGAAGCCCAGGTTGTCCCGATTCAGCTTGGCGGTGGCGGCGATGAATTCCTGTTGCGGCATCCCGGGACGCAACTCCAGGGCCAAATCAGGAAAGCGCACATGGCCGGTCGCAGGAGCGATGGCGAAGGGCGCGGGCATGGCGGAAGTCTAGCAGAGATGGGCGGGATCGCCATGATCACCGATACTCCGTGACAGCGAAGAGCAATAGACTTCAGTTGGCTGCGCTTAGCGCTTTGGCTCGCTGGTCAAGGCCGTCCGCATCAGGGTTACGTCCCATCTTACGTAGCAGCGCTGCATGTTCCTCCAAGGTTGGGCGAAGTTGCTGGTTCAAGTCCGATTCCAGCCGGGCCAGCACTTCCTTGGAATAGCTCCCTCGGTTATGTTGCAGAGACTTGCTGCGGACGTCGAATGCCTTCTCGGTTTCGACGTACTGAAGCTCAGCCTGCTCCATTTGTCCAACGGCGCTGAGAGCAACAGCGAGATCATGATGAATTGCGGCCCACTGAGCGTCGTCCGGCTGCAAAACTTTTTTGGCAAGTTGCAGTTGCGATTGGAAATCCTGGACAGCTTCGGAAATCTGGTCGAGATGCATAGCAACCTGGCCGGCGTTACCCGCCGCGGCGATCCTATCCAACCCGTTGTGGCTTTTTTGAGCAGTCTGCAGCGCGACCTTGCAAGCGACGGCAGCCTCATTGTAGTGCTTGGCTTGAAGCAGGTCACGGCATTCGATGTCTTGCAACATGTACTTTTGTTCTTCTGGACCCTGCCCGAACAGGAGGTAAACCTGAGTTACTATTGGCACTGCGGCCCCATCCACAATGAACGGCTGATACCTCCACAGCCTGACCGCCCTCACGGCTGATGCTTCGAAGAGAGGATGACCACTGACCATACGTGCATCAGTGACTCTGCCCTCAGCCGAGATCGTAACTTGCAGTACTACTTTTCCCGTGATGTTGGCCACGGACGCCAGCGCAGGATAGTCAGGCGGGAATGCTTTGGAAACGTGCCGTAGGGCCTCGCTCGCAGGCACGCGCGTCAGCTGCTGTGCAGTTGCCAAAGGGCCAAAAAGTAAAACGAACGAGAGCAAAATCCCGAAGAGCCGTGGTTCCATGGCGGGAAATTATAGCGTGCTTTTTGCCCGAGGACAGAGCGTCAACTTGAGTAGGATTGACCTCAACGTCATTCGCCTGCCATGATGGTTGCCATGCCGGAGCGCAATCTTCAGATCGCAAGGTTCATAGGGGAAACCGCGAGCCTGGCTTACTGTGATGTATGCCGGCTGGTCTTTCGCACCCGTCAGGAGTTCCTTCTCGATCCCACCCAAGCACGTCAGCAACTGCAGTCGGACTTTGAAAAGCACGAGTGCAAGCCACAGCAGCAGGCGGTCGACGACGTGCTCGATCGCATCAAGTAAAGACGACCGCTACACAACAGCTGTTCCTTGGATTTTGTAATTGGGTAATTTGGTAATTGCGTAATTGAAAAACCAGACTGCCCGTATCGACAATTACCCATTACCAAATTACACAATTTCTCTAGGCCTGACGTGTCCCAGCAGCATGAATCCACACACCTTCATGCCGGCCTTGAGGAGCGCTCCTCGTGATGCCTTGTTCCCGATGCCGCAGCGGGCCGCCGGGACCCTGCCCGCCGAATAACACGCCTTTTTGACCTCTTGCAGAATGAAACTTGCATATCCCCGGCCACGGCAATCCGGCCTGACTTCCATATAGAGATCGGCAAACGGCGGGTTGTAGTGCGTCAGAAATCCGCCGGTAGCTACGATCTCTCCTTGCACTTCCAGGACGTAGTCCCCCAACGGTTCGACGCGATGATGGAAGACCTCGTCATCTCTGGTTCTGGGCCGGAATTGAGCGCCTTCGACGTTAAGTTCGGTGGCGATCTGGTCGGAGAACAACACGGTATCGGCGTTGATGTCCCGCGCAAACTCAAAGAGCATCGAGGAGAGCAACGCGTCATTGCTCTGGCACTCGATGTACTTGGCGCCCGATGCGGCCAGCAGCTCCGCGAAGGCGACCCTCGACTCCTTCCTGAGCGTGGGGACCAAATAGAATTCGAACACCGTGTCTCTGCCGTCTCTCTCCTGGCCTTTGATCGAGCCATAGCCGATGGGGGTGTCATCGGCCGTGAGCAGGTAGGAATCTGTCCAGCCGCGTTCGTGACAGGCGTTATACCGGACTTGAAAATTGCTTTCCTGAAGAAACAATGCGCGCAGTGATTGAATATCCTCGAGCTTGGCTTTGACGGCTGTCACGATCATCGTAAGCGCTCAGAATCCTTGCTTTATCAGCTCATCGATGCTGAGCTTCCCCTGAGCCTTGCCCTGCGCTATTTTCTCCGCGTATTTGGCCAGCACGTCGACTTCGATGTTGAGAGGACCGCCGGCGGCGAGCGCATGGAGATTCGTAGCCTGGTAGGTGTGCGGGATGATGGCGATCTCGACGCGCTCGTCTTCAATCTTGGCAACGGTTAAGCTGATGCCTTCCACTGTAATCGATCCCTGCGCGACAACGTACTGGGTCAGGGCACGCGGGATTTCCAGCGCCAAGCGCCAATCTTCACCGCCGGGAATTGGCTCCAGGCTCGTCAGCTTGGCAACGCCGTCTACGTGGCCCTGCACGATGTGTCCTCCGAGGCGGGCGCCGGATTGAGCCGGCAGCTCCAAGTTGACCAGCGAACCTTTTTTGAGCCTGGCCAGCGATGTGCGGTTCAAGGTTTCTTCAGCAAGATCAGCGGCGAATTGCGCGCTGCCGGTTTCCACAGCTGTGAGGCAGACACCGCTCACCGCCACGCTGTCGCCAATCTTCAGGTCGGAAACGACGCTTTCGGCGCTGACTGTGATGCGCGTACGCATAGCGTTACCCGCTGCCAGCTTCTGGATGGCGACGATTTTGCCCGTTTCCTGGATCAGTCCGGTAAACATGCAAGTTGCCTTCCTTTACGGTCTCCCGCCGGGGCTAAATCCCGTCCTTTAGCAAATTCAAGACGCAGGCATGAATGCCCGTTCGGCTCTTTCGCTTCGCTCAGTTGCTCAGGGCAGGCTCTGCTCCACCCCCATGCAGGACAACCGCGAGCCCATTGCGAATCCTTCCCAACCTCCGTGTCTCCGTGCCTCCGTGGTAGGTTCTGTCGTTCACTGCCGTGGAACGTCATAAGGATCGCGCAGGTAACCTTCCACCGCAAAGTCTTCGCCAAAGCGATGCAGAGTGATGTCATGGACCTGAGCGGCCTCACTCAGGCGCTGATACCCCGCGCCTCCGGCGAATGGCACCGAACCGGTCCCGGCCAGGATCTTGGGTGCGTAGTACAGAAAAACCTTGTCCACGATGCTCGAGGCCAAAGCGGCCCAGTTTACCAGCGCGCCGCCTTCGATGAGCAAGCTGGAAATTTCCATTTCGCCTAGCCGCACAGCGATCAACTGCAGGTCCGGCCGCCCGCTGCTGGTTCCCAGCGGCATTTGTTCCACGCGGACGCCTCGACCTTCGAGCTCCTTCTTCTTATTTTCCTCGGCGAAAGAGCAGAAGACCAGCACGTCGTCGTGCGCGGTCTTGACCAGGCGAGAGTCCACAGGGAGCCGCAATCGTGAGTCCAGCACCACACGCAGCAGCGGCCTGCGGCGGGGAAGACCCGTGCGGTCGGTGAGCAGAGGATCGTCGGCGATTACTGTGCCCACGCCGACCATGATGGCGTCAGACTCGTGGCGCAATTCCTGCACGTGGGCGCGGGCCTCGGCGCTGGTGATCCATCCGCCGCTGGCTCCAGACACGCCCAGCGCTGTTGGAACCGGCGACTCGCCCGGCGGCGGCGCGATCTTGCCGTCGAGTGTCATGCCTGACTTCAACGTGACCAGCGGCCGGTGCGTGCGCACAAAACACGCAAAGCTCTCATTCAAACGGCGGGCTTCGCCTTCTAACAGTCCGCCCTCAACGACGACTCCAGCAGCCTTCATTTTTTCGAACCCTTTTCCCGTAACCAGCGGATTGGGATCGGCCATGGCCGCGACCACGCGGCGAACACCGGCGGCGATGACCGCATCAGCGCAAGGGCCGGTGCGTCCTTGATGGCTGCACGGCTCCAGGTTCAGGTAGAGCGTCGCGCCCCGGGCCTGCGTGCCCGCTTGTGACAAAGCGATAGATTCTGCGTGCTGGACCCCGTCATACGTGTGGAAACCTGTGCCGGCAATGTCACCTTTCGCAGTCACCACGACGGCGCCGACGCGTGGGTTGGGCGAAGCCAGCGCGGTGCCTTGCCGGGCGAGGTTGAGCGCCTGACGCATATAGTGTTCGTCTTGAGCGGTGAAAGCCATTCAGCGAATTATGCCAAGAGCAAGAAGGAACATAACCAAAGCTACCAAAGCTAGAATTACTCGCCCAACAGCATTGACGGGCACACTGGGGCCTTTGCCGTGACTAAAAGCACCTCGCACGCGCGTTCCAGGATGAAACGCTGCGATCGCAAAGATAATTCCCAGGGCGAACACGCCCAGGCGACCGAGCGGGCCGAGAGTGGCCGGACCTCGCCCGATGTATGACCCAATCTCAGGGAAGTTTGCAATGTTCATCATTCCGAGAACAAGGACTTCACAAAATTGTCGGCGCTGAAGGGAAGTAGATCGCCGGCCTTCTCGCCGACACCCACGTAGCGCACCGGCAGGCCCAGCTCGCGGGAGATGGCCACCACCACGCCGCCTTTGGCCGTGCCGTCGAGCTTGGTCAGCACGATGCCGGTCACACCGGCGGACTCAGTGAACTGCCGCGCCTGCTGCAAGCCGTTTTGTCCCGTGGTGGCGTCCATCACCAGCAACACCTCATGCGGTGCGCCGGGAATGATGCGCTGGGCAGTGCGCTTCATCTTTTCCAGCTCCTGCATCAGGCTGTGCTTGGTGTGGAGACGGCCGGCGGTGTCCACGATCACACTGTCGGTGCCGCGGGCCTTGGCGGCATTCAAAGCGTCAAACAGGACCGCCGAGGGGTCGCCGCCCGGCTTGGTTTTGATGACTTCCACTCCCGTCCGCGAGCCCCAGATCTCCAATTGCTCGATGGCGGCGGCGCGAAAAGTGTCCGCGGCACACAAGAGCACAGCCTTGCCTTCGCCGCGCAGGGCGTGCGCCAGCTTGCCGATCGTGGTGGTCTTGCCGGTACCGTTCACACCCACCACCATCACCACTTCCGCTTGCCCAGGCGCGGGTTTGCCGGCTTTGAGCGGAGTGCTCAGCAGAATCTCGCGGATATGCTCCTGCACCAGGCGTTTCAGCTCGGCCACGTCTTTGATCTGCTTCCGGTCAGCCTTCTCGCGGAGCCGGGCCAGGATTTCCTGGGTAGTAGGGGCACCCAGGTCGGAGCTGATGAGCACGGTTTCCAGGTAGTCGAGGGCATCGCGGTCGATCACCTTGGTGAAGGCGGTGATCTCGTCAATGCGTTCGCTCAAGTTTTCGCGGGTGCGCGTGGCCGCTTCCTTCATCTTCTCCAGGAAGGTAGGCTCCGGCGGACCGAAAAGAGTCTGGATCATGGGTGTTGTTCTAGGCGGAACGCGGGGCGCGCCGCGACCTTTGATTATATCGGCAGGGAAGAGCTAACGAGAATTTGGTAATTGGGTAAGTTGGTAATTGGGTGGCTGGAGCCCTACTGGATTAAGGATCAATGTTAGGCACGATTGAAGCTCGTGCCCTGATAGGAATCGATTTAAGACGTGTGTAGATGACTTTTAGGAAGTGCTCGAGAGCATGGTCTCAAATTACCCAATTACCAAATTACTCAGTTACCAAGTCTTCTTTAGCTGGGGCCTGCCGCGCCGGCTACTGCCGCGGGAGCGGCTTCTTGGCCGGTCACGGTCGCGGCGCGATGGATGCGCAGCTTGCCGCTCTCGAAGACCCGGGTCATAGCCTTCACCACGACTGGGTCGAACTTGGTCGCGGCCAGCGAGTTGATGATGCGAATCACGTACTCGGGGTCCATGGCCGCCTGGTAAGGACGGTTGGTGGTCATGGCGTCGAACGTGTCGGCCACCATGATCACTCGCGGCAGCAGCGGAATCTGGTCGCCCTTGAGACCGTAAGGATAGCCGCGGCCGTCGAGCGACTCGTGGTGCAACTCGATGCCGGGCAGCATTTCCTTCAGCATTTCCACCGGACGTAGAATGGCAGCGCCCTTGGTGGTGTGCGTCTTCATGATTTCAAATTCCTCGGGAGTCAGCGCGCCGGGCTTCTTCAGGATACGGTCTTCGATGCCGATCTTGCCCACGTCGTGAAGCTGGGCAGAGATACGGATTCGTTCAATCTCTTCCTTTTGCAGGCCCATCTCCGTCGCGATCAGGATGGAGTAGCGCGTCACACGGTCCGAGTGACCGCGGGTGTACGGGTCCTTTTCGTCAACCGCTCCGGCCAGCATCTGGATGGAGCTGAGGAACAGCGTGTGATTCTCCTCGGCAGCCTTCTTCAGATCAGCGACGAACCGCTCCAGTTCGCCGGTCATGGTGTTGAAGGTCTCGGCCAGCTCCCCGAACTCAGTGCGGCTCTTCAACTCCACGCGCTGGGAGAAATCGCCGCTGGCGATCAACCGGCTGGACTCCGTCAGAACGTGCAAGGGAACGGTAAGCCCCCGCGCCGCCCAAACACTGATGAAAATGCTGAAGGCGATGGCGATCATGGCAAAGCGGATGGCGTCGCTCTGCAGATCCGTGATGTCGACATAGGCTTTCTCCTGGGTCTTCTGGGCCACTACCGCCCAGTCAAGTCCGGAGACGGGGGAATACGTGCCCAGCATGGCCACTCGGTTCTTGCCTTGCTGCAACGAATATTCCTTGGTCACCGAGATGCGGGCGTTGGCTGCTTGCTCCACAAAACTCTTGACCAGAGGATTGGAATTCATGTCCTGGCCGGTGGCGTACTGCAGCGTGGGAGCCGCTACCAGCCTGCCGGATTGGTCCACGACGAACGTGTCCACGCCTTCGCGGTCCACCGTTTCTTTGAGCTTCTTGGCCAGGTAATTCATGTCCACCACAAGCTCGAGCGAGCCCAAGTAGCCTTTATTCTTGTTAACGACCGGCTTGCCGACTACCATCACCGTGCGCACCTGTTTGCCGGAGCCGATAGAAAGAGCTTCACCGTTGTACTCGCGGAGGCCGCGAGCCGCAGCTAGGCCGCGGTCCAATTCGCGTTCTAGAAAGGCGTCCGGTTCGATGGTGCCCACAGACATGAAACTGTTTTCCGCGTTGACCAGCCGGGCGTAGGAAACCACTGAATCCTGGTTGCCGATGTAGTTCTGCAGCAACGCCTGAACTTCCGCAGACTTTACCCGGGAGCCGCTAAGGTCCTCTCCAGTAACGACTTGCACCGAGTAGGTGAGGCTGTCCAGAGAAGCGCGGATATCCTTTTCCCGCTGCGCGATTTCTTCCGCCAGGGTCATGGTTACAGTGTTTTGCAGGATTTGTTCGCCGCGTCCCAGCTTTTCGCGGGTCATTTCCACGACTTTTTGCGCGTAGAAATAAAGCGGTACTACGCCCACCGTGATGAGCACGATGAGGATGACGTAGACGATCGGGATCCGCGACGGAAGTGGCAGTCTCATACAACCAGGCGCAATTTTGGAATTGTATTCTGAATTCCTATTAAATCTAGCTAAAAAAATGGGTTGAAAGCATGGTTACCGAAGTATCGAGACGTGGTGCGTCGTATGCCTCTGATGCAAAATCTTGTTCTTCGTTGCACGCGCCGTACAGCCGGAGTCTAGGTAGTTACGTGGCTTGGTGGTTTGAGAAAAATGGCCCTTAGCCTTAAGTAGTTCACTTGCCATTTGCTAACTGCTAAGCGCTTGTTTTCAATCACCCAGTCACCAAATGACTCATTTACCTAATTTTCTTAGAACCGGTCTTCGGCCTTGCCCGGGCGGGCCATCAACTCGCGGATGGCTTCATGCGGCCGTTTGCCGGAGTGCAGGATGGCGTGCATCTGTTCCGTGATCGGCATCTCTACGTTGTGTCTCCTGGCCAGTCCGAGCGCCGCGTTGGTGGTGAGCACGCCCTCAGCCACCGTGCCGTGCATTCCGGCGATAATCTGCTCGAGTTGCCGGCCCTCGCCCAGGGCAGAGCCTACGCTGCGATTGCGGGAAAGCCCGCCGGTGCAAGTCAGGACCAGGTCGCCCAAACCGGCCAGCCCAGCCATAGTCTGGGGTTGAGCGCCGCAAGCCACTGCCAGGCGGGTAATCTCGGCCAATCCGCGGGTCATGAGAGCGGCGGCGGAGTTGTGTCCCAGGCCCAGGCCGTGGACCACGCCGGCCGCGATCGCGATCACGTTTTTGAGGGCGCCGCCGAGTTCCACGCCTACCAGGTCGTCATTCACGTAGATCCGGAAACTAGGATCGCTGAATTCCTTTTGCACACGCGCCGCCAAAGCCGTGTCCGTGGAAGCGACCGTCACCGCCGTGGGATTGCCTTGTGCCACTTCTTTCGCAAACGAGGGACCGCTTAGCGCCGCTACCCTGGGGGTGAAACCGCAAAAGCGCGCCACAATTTCGTGGATCACTTCGCTCATGCGCAGCAGAGTGTCGTTCTCAATGCCCTTGGTGGCGCTTACGAACAGCATCTGCGGTTGCAGCCATTGCGCCATGTGCTCGAAAGTGCGCCGACAGTGGTGTGAAGGCATCACGCTGACCACGATCTCCGCTCCAGCCAAGGCTTCCTGAAAATCGTTGGTCGCAGTGACCGGGGTCGGCAGCAGGCAACCGGGAAGAAAAACGCTGTTGGCGCGCGTCGCCGTCACGGCCTGGCAGACTTCTTTTTCCAGCGCCCAGAGCCGCACCTGGTGGTCGCCGCGCCGGCCGGCGACAATGGCCAACGCTGTCCCCCAGGCGCCGGCGCCGATCACCGCGATCCGGCTCACGCTTTCGACTCCGCGTTGGAAGGTTTTTTGCCGCCGAAGCGACTTTCCGTCCCTGCCAGGAGACGGCCGATGTTGGCATGGTGCTTGCCAATGATTAAAGCGGCTGTGATCGCCACCAGCAGCAGCGACAAATAGTGCGTCTGGTAGAAAAACCACGCGGCAATCGGAAACGCGATGGTGGCCAGGATCGAGCCTAGGGAAATGTAGCGCGTCAGAGCTACAACAAGAATGAAGATGGCGAGGGAAACCAGCACCGCTTTGGGAAAGAGAACCACAAAAACCCCCAGCGCGGTGGCCACGCCCTTGCCGCCCTTGAATTTTAGCCAGACGGGGAACATATGGCCGAGAACGGCGAAGAGGGCCGCGGTGGCTGCGGGGCGCAAGTCCTCCACGCAGGAGATTTCGAATCCGGGATGACAAGGCATAAAACGCGCTGTCATGATTTCAGCGATCCACACGGCAGCAACGCCCTTGAGCGCATCCAGCAGCAGCGTGACCACACCCAATCCCTTTGCCCCCGACCGGGCAACGTTGGTGGCGCCGATGTTGCCGCTTCCCGACAGACGAATGTCTTCACCGCGAAAGATTTTGACCAGCACATAGCCGAAGGGAATCGAGCCCAAGAGGTAAGCAATGATGGCGACGATAAAGTAGAGGGTCATTCCTTGGAAATGTCCTTGGGCCGCAGCGATCCTTGTCCGTAGAGACGCGGCACCGCCGCGTCTAACACTTGCCCTTGCGACAATACTTCAGGGCAACCTGCAAGTTTGTTCGCTTCAGCAGTGAGACGTGGCAATGCCACGTCTCTACCGCAAAATCTGATCGGCCATCGCAAACTTTGCCAACTTCGTGTATTTCGATCCGCCTCTTTGCATCTGGCTCTGGTACAGCCAGAATTCTTGCGCTGTCATTGTACCGAACTGCGGCGCGGGCGCTGTTTCCACGAACGACGCTAGCGGTTTGAGCTGATGTTGCGCGCCGGGACCCGAGCCGGCGCGGGCCAATGTCAGATGCGGGCTGTACGCGCGTTCTTCCTTGGCGACGCCGGCGCTTTGCGTCGCGTTGTCAATTGCCACAGCCAACTGCCCCAGGGCTTCGCCGCCGGCAACGCCGATCCAGAACACGCGCGGCGATTTCGGGGCGGGGAAGAACCCCGCGTTGGCGAACGTTACCGGAAACGGCGCAGCCTTCACCCCCGCCAGCGCGGACTTGATGCGCTCGAGTTTATCTTCCTTCACTTCGCCGATGAACTTCAACGTTACGTGCAAACCTTCAGGACGCGCCCAACGGGCCTCCGACGCGTAAGGCCTGGCCCGCTCCGCGAATTCCATCATACGTGCGCGAATTTCGGCGGGGATATCGAGTGCAATAAAGATGCGCATGTCACATCAACTTGCGGCGGACCATGTCCAGCGCCTGCTGCGTGGCCCAGTGGCGTACGCGCTCGCGGTCGCCAAAAAATTTTCTTTCGATCACCTCGGTCTTGTGGCCGTCGGCCAGAGCCGTGTACACCAGACCCACGGGTTTTTGCTCTGTGCCACCCGTGGGTCCGGCAATTCCCGTTATGCCGACTCCCAGAGTGGCATTGACGCGCTCGCGGATGCCTTCGGCCAGCGCCGCGGCCACCTGGTTGCTGACCGCGCCATGTTCCTTGATGATGGACGCTTTCACGCCGGCCAGAGAAACTTTCAGCTCGTTGCTGTAAACCACCGCGCCGCCAAGAAAATATCGCGAACTGCCGGGGACTGACGTGACGCGTTCCGCCATAAGCCCGCCAGTGCAGGATTCGGCCACCGCCAGCGTGGCCCCGCGCATTTCCAGGTAGTAGCCGACGATTTGCTCCAGACTCTCCCCCTGGGCGGAAAAAACCGCGTCGTCAAATTCCTCTTCCAACGCCGACGCCAGCGAATCTACTTTCTTCTGCGCCGCTTCCTGCGAATCCGCCTGGGCGCGCAGATGAAGCTGCACTTCGCCGGGCGTGCCGGCAAGAATCGTAGTCTCAACGTCAGTCCGTTTGGAATAAATGGGCGCGGCTCGCTTGTCGGCCAGCGATTCACCGATCATCGCGATCTTGAGCTCGCGCGTGGCGATGAAGAGGGGCGGCAGCACTTTGCGGAGACGCCCAACACATTGCTCTTCGAACATGGGCTCCAGCTCCGGGGGCGGGCCGGGCAGCAGCAGGATCGCACGCATCTTGCCCAAGTAGAGCGTGTACAGGAACTGTCCCGGAGCGCTGCCGCGCTTATTGGGCAAGACCTCGGCGCCTTCGATGACGTCACCCTGGCGCGCGTTGTTCTCGGGCATCTTCCAGCCGCGCTCCGCGAAACGCGCGCGCAGCCAGCCCACGATTTCTTCGTCCCGCTGAAGCTGGCGTCCCAGAGTCTCCGCCACGGCTTCGCGCGTCAAGTCATCTTCCGTGGGCCCAAGCCCGCCCACGAAGATGATCACGTCCGCCCGCTGCAGTGCCGCTCGGGCGGCGCCGATCAGGTCGCTCCGCCGGTCACCCACGATGGTTTTGAATCCCACCTCCACGCCCAACTGATTCAGCTTGGCGGTGAGGAAGAGCGAGTCGGTGTCCTGGCGATAGGGAGTCAGCAGCTCGGAGCCGATGGCGATAATCTCAGCCTTCACCAGAGCAGTCTAAATGAGAGGCAGCGGTTGAATGCCCCAAGGGAGTTGAAAAACAGAATCTTTCGTGGCCAGCATCGCGTCACCGTTGCTGCCAAAAGCCAGCCCGACCAGGTTGTGCCCGGAGACGACCAGCGATGCTTTCGCTTGCGGTGTGATCTTCACGATGCCACGCTGTCCGGCGAGCGAAGCCGCCACATAGAGGTTGCCTTGAGCGTCGAAGGCCAGACCTTGCGGGCGTCCCAGGCCGCGATAGAAAACTGACACCGTGCCGTGCGGGTCAACGGAATACACGGCATCGTAGCTGGAAGTGGTAGGGCCGGTGACGTAGAGCAGGCCGTTGGGCGCGAAAGCCATGTGATACGCCGCTACACTGGGTTCCAGCGTTGCGAAGACAAAGGTCTCGCGACTGCGCGGACCGGACATTTGAGCCCGTTCGGGCGCGATGCGCCAGATGGTGCCGGTGCGGTCGCCTACGTAAAGATTGCCTTCGCGGTCAAAAGCGAGGCCGGTGGCCACGCCTAAGCCTTCGGCGTATGTGGCGGTGGTCCCGTTCGTCGCTACCCGGTACACGGTGCCGTCATAACGCGAGGAGACATACAATTGGCCCGCGGAGTCAAAGGCCAGGCCGGTAGCGTTCATCAGGTCGGAAACGAAGGGGCGGGAACTTTCGTGAGGGTCAATCTTGTAAATGGAAACTGGGACCTTTTGTCCCCGGCTGCCGGAGAATGTCACGTACAAATTGCCTTGGGCGTCAAAGGCGGGATTGGCGACAGGATGCAGGTTCTCCGCGATCGGCCGCGCAATCTTGATTTCACGGCCGTTGCTGGAGTGGCCGTTGCTGTGGACCATCACCTGGCCGGTCTGTGCGCCATAGGGAACGCGCGCGATCACAAAATCCTCCGAGCTGACCACGATGGTGCCGCGCACACCCGCAAAGCTGACTTCCGGCCTCGACAGCTGCGGGGGTTTCAGTGCACGCCCCGTAATTTTGACCTCCCCGCCGGGCAGAGAGGCAGCCGGCTGGATGGCTTCAATGTAGGGATTGCCATTCACATTCTTGCGGCCTAGAAAGGTTTCCGAAATGCCCATGGGGTTCCGTAGCTTTATCGCGCCAAGACGTAGCGGCCGACTTGCAGCAGGACCAGCGCGTAGAGTCCGGCGCCAACGTCGTCCATCATGATCCCGGTCCCGGCCGGCAGCCTTTCCAGGCGGCGCAGCGGGAACGGCTTCGTGATGTCGAAGCTACGGAAAAGTATAAAGCCCGCAAGAAGGTATTTCCAATTCAGCGGACAGCCGATCAGTGCGATCATTTGCCCCGCGACCTCGTCAATCACCACAAAGCGCGGGTCTTTTTCTCCGCTTTCGCGGGCAACCACGCTGGAAGGCGGAATGCCGATGAGCGTCACTGTAACCGCTATAGCGATGGCCACGGGGAACTGCAAGGCGAACGGCATTGCCCGGGCGGCGAGCCACCACAACAGCAGCGTCAGTGCGGAAGCCCATGTCCCTCCCCCCGGCTGGAGATGGCCGACGCCAAAGAACGTGGCGATGAGCCAGGAGATACGGGAACGCGGCGCTGCGGTCGGGGTTGGTGCTGAGGGCATGTGACTCAGGATACGTTAGAGTTTTAGAAGTGTCATTCAAACATGTCATCCGGGTGTCACAGGTCAGCGATTCGCTTGCCCGCCGCGGCCGGGGGTCGCGCTTAGCGGGACAGACGTTCATGGCGCAGCGAAAGCATGGTGCGATAATCGTGTGACGCGCTCGCCAGAGACGAGACGGCGATGGTCAAGATCCACTACAGAAGAGCTGAGACAGCCGACGTGCCCGCGCTCGCGCGAATCCGGTCGATCGATTGGGGATCGGAAGGTTACTGGGGAGCACGGATCTCCGGCTACATGAATGGCGTGCTCCATCCCCAGAAAGCTCTTGCCCCGCGGATCATTTACGCGGCCTTCCACCGTGACTTTGCGGTAGGCTTCATTGCCGGCCACCTGACGCGAAGGTATGAATGTGACGGAGAGCTGGAGTGGATTGACGTGATTCCTGAGCACCGAAGAGGCGGAATCGCATCGGAATTGCTGCGCTTGCTGGCTGTCTGGTTTGTGGAAGAGAAGGCGCGCAAAGTCTGCGTGGACGTTGATCCTGCCAACCTCGCAGCCCGGCGGTTCTATGCGAACCACGGCGCCACCAACCTGAATCCTCGCTGGATGGTATGGAAGGACATCGGCGTGGTTCTAAAAGCCAGCTAAGCAGAAGGGCCCGCACCATCAATGCTTTTGTGGCGTGTTTTCGTCGTTGGGATGGTTCTTTGACTGCTCATCAGCCACGTTCTCCAGCATCTCCGGATCGGTGATGGGAGTGGAGATTACGTAGCCGCCGCTGGCCCACTTCCCGAGATCGATCAGGCGGCAGCGGTCGCTGCAGAAAGGGAAGTGCTGGTCGCCGGCCAACACGATCGTCCGGCATGTCGGGCAGCGCAGCGATCGAGCCTTCTTCTTGGGCATACTCAAGTTCCTTGAAAAGCAGGTGGCTAGAGTTCTGCTCTGCTGTCTTCCATCTGCGAAGGTGGAGCAGGCCTTCAGGCCTGAGGCAAATGAAAAAATGTCCGGCTTAAGCCGCCGAGGTCCACATCACCTCAGAGGCTGAAGCCACCCGTTAGCTCGAACTCAACGAGGGCTGGAAGCCCTGCTCCACCCCGTGGTTTCCGCTGAGTTCAAGCCTTCGCAGTCTACAAAATCCGTGCGATTAAATCGTAGTCATGCGCTTCCGTAATCTCGCAGCGGTAGAACTCGCCCGGCTTCAGTTCTTCGTGCTCGCCGAAGTCGTTGATAAACAGCGTGCCATCGATTTCCGGGGCGTGCATCTCGGTGCGGCCTTCCCAGAGCAGGTCGGTCTCTTCGGAGGGGCCAAGCGCCAGGACGTTGTATTGACGGCCCACCAGTTTGCGCTTGTTCTTTTTGCTGATCTGGCGCTGGATCTGCATGAGCTTGCGCCGGCGCGCCTCAATCGTCCGCGAGGGAACTTTGGCGTCGAGATGAAATGCCGCCGAACCCTCTTCGTCGGAATAGCTGAACACCCCCAGCCAATCAAACTGCGCGGCTTTCACAAATTCGCATAGCTCGGCAAAATCCTGCTCCGTCTCGCCGGGGAAGCCCACGATGAACGAGGTGCGCAATGTCAGGTTAGGCACCGTGCGCCGCATCTTCTCAATCGACTTCAGGAAAATCTCAGCGCCGGCGCCGCGCTTCATGCGCTTCAATACCGCGGCCGAACTGTGTTGCAACGGCACGTCAATATACGAGCAAACTTTTTCGCTCGCCGCGATTGTCTCCAGCAACCGCCCCGTGATCTTGTTGGGATACGCGTAAAGGAACCTCACCCAGCGCAGGTCCTCGATTCTTGCCAAGCGCTCGAGCAGCAGGGGCAGGCCGTCTTTCAAGGCCAAGTCTTCGCCGTAGCACGTGGTGTCCTGGCCGATCAGGGTGATTTCGCGTACGCCTCCCGCGGCCAGGCGCTCCGCTTCAGCGACGACGGACTCAAAACGCCGCGAGCGGAACTTGCCGCGCAGCTGGGGAATGATGCAAAAGCCGCAGGGATGGTCGCAGCCTTCGGCAATCTTGATGTACGCCGAAGCCTTCGGCGTAGCCAGCACCCGCGGCGTTGTTTCGTCGTAAAGATAGTTAGGCAGATCAGCGATGGCGCCGTCCCACTCGGTACGGGAAAAACGTCCGGCAGCTTCTCGAGCCGTTCCTTCGGGTCGCGAGTTAACGCCGGACTTCAGCGCTTGGCTCGCGCTCGCCTTGGAATTCAGAATCACGAAAGGCGAATCACCTGCCCGGTCCTGTTCCGGCGTGGCCTGGATGCCCGCCGCCGCGAGAATCTGTTCCAACTCGCCTGTGCCCACCACGGCATCGACTTCAGGAATATTCTTTCTGATTTCGTCACGATAGCGCTCTACGAGGCATCCTGCCACCACCAGCTTCCTGGCTTTGCCCGTGATCTTATGCTGCGCCATCTCCAGGATGGTGTTTACGGACTCCTGCTTGGCGGTGTCGATGAACGAGCAGGTGTTGACCACGATGACGTCGGCCTCGCCGGCGTGATGGGTGATCTGTGCGCCGCCGGTCTGGAGCAAGCCCATCATGACCTCGCTGTCAACCAGGTTCTTGGGGCAGCCCAGGCTGACAAACCCGATTTTCAAGGGGGTCTTTGCGTCAGCAGGTTTTGGCTGCGGGGGCGCTACTGTGGGGGTTTCAACGGACATGCGTTTGCTCTTATTCTAACATTGCAAATTCCAACACCCTTAGAACATGCACGTCGTACGCCATGAGTGATCAAAAGCAGCTGATCGAGCGTTATGTGGCATCGTTTGCGCGACTCGACGAATTGAGCGCCGATGAGTTGCTGGATTCGGTCGCGTGGGAGCTTTCCGTCGGAGACCGCGATGCATATGGATTTAAGTCTTGGCAGCCTGCCAAGGTGAGTACACCTGCTTCTTGCCTGGAAAAGATCTACCGAAAACTGCCAGACCCTTTTCCGCCTCTTTTCGAGAGTCTCGTCCTTTCTTACCGATGGGCTGAAGTCGACCTGAGATCGTATCGGTTGCTGGCCAATCCACTGGGTCCCGATCTAAGCGGGCTGCTTGAGGAAATATCCCATGATGTGGGTCTCTGGGAAGCCCTCCTGCCGGCAGGATACATCGCGTTCGGGAAGGGCCCCGATATCGACTACGACCCTGTTTGTTTTGACACGAGATCTCGGACCAGAGAAGGGGATTGCAGAATCGTGAAGATCGACCACGAGGAGATTCTGTGTAACTACCGCGTCAAAGTAGTCGGTGAACTGGCTCCTAGCTTTGAAGATTTAATGCTGCAAACGATTCGACTCAGCGAATCGTCCTGAATGGTCATCGCGACCTATTTTCAAAGACCGCACAGGCAGGAGTGCCTGTGCCACACGAGTGTCGTATTTCCTGTACAATTCGCGGCGAAAGATTTTTTGGCCTGAAGCTGCTCATCTGCTCACGATTTCGGCCAGTGAGGTAGAAACAAAATGAAAAACACGGCGATAAAAACAAGTCTTGTTGTGGTTGCGGTCCTGGCGTTCGTTCTGGCGGCCCGTGCCAAGGACAAAGGCCCGGCGCCGGTAAAGGTCAATTTGCAAAACGGACAAGGCAAGAGCGTGGGCACAGCCACGCTGTCGGCAGCCGATCATGGGGTCAACATCAAGCTGGACCTGCATGACCTCACGCCTGGCGAGCACGCGATCCACATTCATCAGGCCGCGAAGTGCGAAGGCCCGGATTTCAAGACGGCCGGCGGGCACTTCAACCCTGACAACAAGCACCACGGTTTACAGAATCCCGAAGGCCCGCATGCCGGCGACATTCCTAATTTCAACGCCGATATCAAAGGCAAAGCCAAGACTTCGGTGACGGCCGCGGGCGTGACTCTTGGCGACGGCCCCAACTCCGTCTTCACCGGGGGCGGCACCTCACTGGTGGTTCATGCCAAACCTGACGATGGAAAGACCGATCCTTCCGGCAACTCCGGTGACAGAATCGCCTGCGGAGTGATTGCGAAGTAGACCCATTCTCGCTCCCCCGTGATTCTCCACGTAGAGACGCGGCACTGCCGCGTCTCACTGCTTGAACCGACGATATGTTTGATGGGTGGGACCGGTTTTGAGACCAGGGCACAGGTTATCGTTGACATCAGCATTGAGACGTGGCGGTGCCACGTCTCTACGGTCAGGTTTCTGGTTGGCGCATGCCACGGTGCAAGGCGCACCAGTTCACACCTAGCTGCTGCCGTCACACCGGCAAAGGCCCTCCAGTTATAATCTTTCGTTTGGCCTCCGCTCGGCGGAGGCGCCTGTGATCATCTCGCGAGGACCTCATGCCCACTCCCAACACGCGCACGGAAAAAGATTCCATCGGCACGAAAGAAATCCCCGCCGACGCTTACTACGGCGTTCAGACGGTGCGCGCGGTAGAGAACTATCCCATCTCCGGGATGCGAGCGCACCCCGTGCTGATTCGAGCTATTGCTATGGTGAAGCGCGCGGCAGCGGAAGCCAACAAGTCCCTCGGGCTCGTGGACGCGAAGCGCGCTGACGCCATCATGCAAGCGGCCCAGGAAGTCATCGACGGCAAATGGAACCACCAGTTCGTGGTGGACGTCTTCCAAGCCGGAGCCGGCGTCAGCTTCCACATGAATTCGAATGAGGTCATCGCCAACCGTGCCGTGGAGATTCTAGGAGGCAAGCTGGGTGATTACTCGATAGTCCATCCTAACGACCACGTGAACTACGGCCAGTCCACCAACGACGTTTTTCCCACCAGTATGCGTCTGGCCACGCTGCTGGAGCTGGAAAAACTTTATCCCGCGCTGGAGGGGCTCGCCGGCGCGCTGGAAGCCAAGGGCAAAGAGTTCCACAATATTATGAAGTCGGGGCGCACGCACATGCAGGACGCCGTTCCCATGCGCCTGGGCCAGGAATTCGCCGCCTACGGCATGGCCATCCGCAAAGCCGTCGCTGACATTCGCCAGGCCGCCGACTCGCTGCGCGAGCTGGGTCTGGGCGGATCGGCGGTGGGAACCGGCATCAACACGCATCCCGACTATCGGGCCAAAGCGGTGGCGAATCTGTCTCGCATCTCTGGTCAGAAGCTGACACCCGCGGCCGACATGCGCTGGGCCATGCAGTCCAACGCCGGCATGGCGCAGGTGTCGGCGGCACTCAGGAATCTGGCACTCGAGATCATCCGCCTGTCGCACGATCTGCGTTTACTTGCCTCGGGCCCCAACACCGGCCTTGCGGAAATCAATCTTCCCGGCCTGCAGCCCGGGTCTTCGATCATGCCCGGCAAAATCAATCCCGTGATGCCGGAGCTGGCGGCCATGGTTTCCTTCCAGGTAATCGGCAATGACACCGCTGTGGCTTTCGCCGTTCAGGGCGGACAGCTCGAGCTCAATGTCATGATGCCCACCATGGCGTACAGCGTGCTGCAATCCATCACCATCTTGACCAACATGGTGAAGGTCTTCACCGAGAAATGCATCGCCGGCCTCACCGCCAACGCTAAGCGGTGCGATTTCTACGCGCAGAGCACGGTCTCGCTGGCTACGGCTCTGAACCCTTACATCGGCTACGCCAAGGCGGCAGAGATTGTGAAGGAGTCGGTGGCCACGGGACGATCGATCATCGACATTGCCCGGGACAAAAAACTGCTGACCGAGCAGGAGATTGCTGAGATCCTCGATCCGGTGAACATGACCGAGCCCCAGGTTCCGCAAGAAGCGGCGAAGAAGAGAGAAGAAATCAAAGCGAAAGAGACCAGCAAGGCCGGCGAACCCAAGAACGAAAATGACAAAAAGAAAAACGCGGGCTCAAAAGACAAAAAAAAGAAAAAATAAATCAGCGCCATCACTACGACAGTCTTTTGATTCGACCCGGAAGCAGACGGCCGTGGTTCGTTTCCTGTAGACTCGTTTCTTCTCTTCTTCATCCTGCTATACTTCCCGCCGCCATGAAACGTCTCTTTGTCCTGGTCTGCCTCTTGGTCCCCCTCTTGCTGCGTGCGCAGGAGCCGTCGCAGCCGGCCATCATCGTGAAAGCCGCGCGGGTATTGGATGTAAAAGCCGGGAAATATCTCGAGGGCCATGCGGTGCTTGTTCGCAGCGGTTCGATCGAGGCTGTTGGGCCGGTGTCCGACCTCAAGGCACACGTGCCGGAGGCGACTCTCATTGATCTGGGTCAGGCCACGCTACTGCCCGGGCTGATCGATTGCCACACTCACCTCCTGCAAAACTATGATTCCAGGCTGGGAGACGACGACCCCAACATGGCTCTCACGGTGTCCGGGCTGAGTCCGGCCTCGCGAGCCCTGCTCGGCGTAAAGATGGGAACGGAAGACGTGGAAGCCGGCATCACCGCCGTGCGCGACCTCGGCAACTCCGGCGTAAACGGAGACGTGGCTCTGCGCGATGCAATCCGCGCTGGTTGGGTGCAAGGTCCGCGCATGGTTGTGAGCACACGTGCTCTATCGGCCGCCGGCGGGCAATTTGGGTATCTGCAGCCGGGAGCACAGTCGCTGGTCGCCCAGGAATATGTAGTCGTTGCCAACCCGAACGCAGCGCGCGAAGCGGTGCAGCAGGCATTCTACGATGGTGCTGATTTGATCAAAGTCATTGTCAACACCGGACGGCGCGTCGTGGCGCCGGACACCATGAAAGCGATTGTCGAGGAAGCGCACCGTGTGCATCGCAAGGTGGCGGCACACGCCATTGGCGATGATGCAACGCGTATTGCCGCCGACGCCGGCGTGGATTCCATCGAACACGGCTATGTGATCCCCGACGACGTTCTCAAGACAATGGCTGCCAAGCATATCTACCTGGTTCCAACCGATTACCCGGCGGAAGCATACGGCCTCATCTTCAAAGGCGACAATAGCGCTACACCCGAGGAGGCCAAGCGGCGGCAACAGCGATTTGAGGACATTGCCCGCCGCAACCAGGACCGCCTGCGGCGCGCCGTGGCCGCTGGTGTTCCCATCGCGTTTGGCTCCGATGAGTACTACGATCTGCCCGGCCTCACTCGTGGGCAAGCCAGCCTGAAACCGTTTGAATCGTACGCACAATCGGGCCTGACACCCTTACAAGTCATTCAGGCTGCCACCATCAACGCCGCTGACTTGATCGGAGCTGCACAGTTGGGGAGCCTGGAGAAGGGCAAGGCCGCGGACTTGATCGCAGTGACGGGCGATCCACTCAAGGACATATCCGTCCTTAAAAACGTACAGTTCGTGATGCTCCGCGGAAAGGTCGTGAAGAACCTGGTCGCACACTAGGACCAGTTCGGCATAACCTTCTGGGATGACCGGAAGTGCCAGCGTGACTGAGAGACCCTCCAATTCGCTTTCGGAAATGTTGCAGCACTACAGCCAGGTTGACGAAGACTCGCGCCTGATCCAGGGCTGGGGGCAGCTCGA
>DATFQZ010000239.1:0-52135 GCA_035263765.1 Candidatus Angelobacter sp.
ATCAGGAACTGGTGGGTGCGGGGCGCCGTTGCGCTCAGCCTTACTGTGAGTTCGTTGGCGCTGATCTCGCTGCCTTCGACGGTCGAGCCGCTGACGTCGCTGATCTCGTAGTCAGCGGGCACGGTCAGTTTGAATTCGCTCGGGTCACCTTGCACCACGGTGACATCGGCCAGCGCGGCGATGCGCAGGTCAGCCTCGCTCACCGAGACCAGCGTCTTCACGTCGGAGAGGAAACGCACTTCCTTGGGGACAGCAGGCGCGGCGATTTCGCGCGTCTGCCACCAGATATTCGCTGGCTGTCCCGGCGGCAGCGTGGCTTCAATGGTGGTTTGCCCGTTGATGGACGTTCTGTTCGTGATCAAGCCTGGGCTGATATGGACGTTGGTGTGATCGCCGGGAATCACCAGCGCGAGCTTCACGCTGCCCGCCGCCGGCGCCGGCAGGTTGAACGACGCGCGTCCGGCTTCGATGTTCAACGGCAGTCCGGTGTCGAGCGCGACGGAAAATTCCGCTGCTCCCGCCAGCACCGCCGTGGCCATGGAGCCTTCTTCAAACAGCGGCAGGGCTTTGCCCTGCTGGCGCGCGTTGAAGATGGTCAGGCCGCTCACAAGCGGCACCTTGGCCGCGCCTTTGCTGAAGACTTCGCCTTCTTCCACCACCGTGCCCAGGATGGCGTCGTTGGTCGCATGCAGCTTGAGTTCGGCGTGCTTGATGGCGTAGGCAATCGGCGGCGCCTCGTGTTTCTTGGCCGCTTTCGCCGCCAGGTCGACCAAGCGGTCATACTCAGCCAGAGTCAACGTGACATTGCCGGTGGTCGGCAAGGGAAGTGTCGGCGTGGCGGAATCCACAGCCATCGCGTTCAGTGATACGAGCATGACCATCACCATGGCGAGGAGCCTTTGCACTGAAACCCCGAAACGCAGTGAGGGGTCCACACCCTCGCGAAGAACCCTTCGGGGGAGAAGCTGAAATTTCTTCGCGCCGTCAGATAGTCGTGGGTATATTGATCCCTCACCCTCGCTTTTGCTCGGGATTCGGGATTTCAGAAGTAGGCTCCAGCTCAGACCGCGAGATTTCAGAGAGAGCGTCGTTTTCATCTTCCACCTTCCTTTTTGTCACGCTGATAGTTCAAGTCAATGGCCGGCGACTGGTTCTCGCTGGTCAACTCAGAGACGAAAAACAGCGACGGGCCGAACGCCGGGAACGACAACCGCACCGGCAATACTCGCGCGCTCTTTCCTCCCATGGTTTTGGTGCGGAAATCGTCGAAGGCCTTTGACTTATCGTTGTCATTGAGGCCATCCACTACCCCAAAACTTCCCCGGGATTCTGGCGCCATGACCGTGGGATTCAACGCCGCCGAGAACGGATTTTCATAAGGCTCGCTGCGAAACGAGCCCGGCTCGGCCGTCACGCGGAATTGCGGCGCGTGGTAGAGCACCACGCCGCTGCGCGAGATAGGAAGATCGAGCGCTGGGAGCGTCAGCCGCGCGTGGCCTTTCTCCGTCCACTTGGTGTCGCGGATCAGATAGAAGACTTCCACGGGGAAGACTGGCGCGTCGTCGCCGGCGCGGGACTTTTCGAGCGGCAGCAGCACGCTGCCGTCGGGCGCCTGTCCGGGACGCACCGGCCTGCCGGCCAGCGATGCGCTCCAAAGACTGGCGTTCGGCGGCAGCGTAATCTTCAAAAAGTTTCTCTGATTGTTGCGGATGGCGTACCGCGCCTGCACCAGGGTCTTGCCTTCATTGCTCATCAGCACCTGATAACGGGCTTCTTCCACGTTGGCCATCAGAACAGCCTGCTGCGCGTAGCGCGCCACGTTGAGGGTGAGCGAGCGCGGTGCCTTAGCATCGCCGGAACGGAAACGGAACGCCACCAGCGATGGCGACTGGCGGCCCGCGATGGTGTCGCCCAGGTCGGCAGCATCCACGCCGTCGAGGCCCTGCGCTTTCTGGTCTTTGATCTCGCCCGCGCCCAGGACTTCCACGGCTACGCCGCCGGTCTCGCGCTCGGCGTCGAGCAGGCGCAGCAGCGGGATTTCAATCTGCCCTTCGCGCGCGGTGTGCATCTCGCCGTTGACGACGAAGCGCGCGCCCTGCTCCACCGGCTCCAGGAAGGTCACGGAGAGCTCTCCGTCCTTGACCTCCCAATCCGCCACCATGGCCCCGGTGACCTGGTTGACGGTGATGTTGGCGGGCAACTGGATGCGTGCCTCTTTCGCCGCGCCCTGCATGATTTCAAGATTCACTTCGGCATAGACGGAGGTTGCGTCCTCGCCCAAGCCGGTGAGTTGCGTGAGCGATCCGCGCAGGCGTAACGGTAACGTTTGGCGATGGTCGTCCATCTTGCGGCGCCAGGTGAAGGTCAGTGGCTCATTGCCGCGTCCGTAGGCCAGCCACTTGCTCTCGGCGCCGGATTCGGACTTGTCCGCCAGCAGGCCGCCGGCGAGCCTCACGTCTACACCCTGGCGCGGCAACTCGACTGAGGCGCGGGTCACGCCTGACGATGTCGAGGGCAGAGAGATCCGTTCCTCGCCCGCCGATGCCGACACCGGCAGCGCGATTTCCAGCAACAACACGGCGCGCCCGGGATGCGCCAGCACCGCCGACAACTGGCTGCCACCTTTGCTTGGTGTGCCAGACACTAACGACACCTGCTTGCCGTCAAGCCGCGCTTCGCGCACCAGCAGGCCGGCGGGAATGGCTACGCGCACCCAGCCGTCTTTGATCACGTCGACGGTCAGGCTGGCCTGGCCCGTGGCCAGGTCGCCGTTGCCATTGACGTGCAGGTCGTAGTCCACGCGCGTCAGCGTGGCTTCCACCGGCGGCGGCTCGGGCTCGCGCTCCGTGGGGAATGCCTGTTCGCGAAGATGCTGGTACTCCCCAACGGGGATCACCACCCACCCCGGCGTTGCCGCGGAAGATGAAGATGACGCCGCAGCCTGCGCATGAGCATGGGCGGCGAACGTGGCGATGAGGAAACTTGCCAGTGCGAACGAGAGCGAGACCAACAGAGACTCTCGCAGCGAAGAAAGAACAGACGACCTCAATGACCTTCTCATAGAGAATTGCCTCTCATTTTCGGGAAGTAAATATGTCTTGCCATATCGGCGCGACAAGCGGGGGACTACACGGCGTCCGCGAAGAGCGCGCATGCCGTGGCGTCGCGCTGAATCAGGATTCACAGTGCCTTTGCTTTCCGGGGAGCGTTCCGTGTTCTGCCTGCGAGCGGTGGCTGATCTAAGAACGGAGTTGTGGGAATTCTTGCGATGGAAATTTGGGGACTAGAGGCCTATCTACGTCTGTCATCCTGAGCGAGTCCGAGTCCCGCTAGACGGGATGAGGACGAGTCGAAGGACCCCAACGATGTTTGGATCACGAACGACATGTCAGGGAGTTCTCCAGAGAACGCCTTGATGCGGCACTGGAAGACGAGGAATCCCTGGGTCCTTCGACTCCGCGCTGCGCAGCCACTTGATCGACATTTTTCTCGAGGCGCTTCGCTCAGGATGACAGCGATAGGCACCATCGAGGGGCGCGCAACGCAGCTTGCGTCGAAACAAACATCGAGCTTCCCCACACCACCTTTGTGTATAATTGGTTGTGCACCCCTTCAGGTTCCACGGCCAATGGCGAAAGCCGTTTTCGAGCCGAGGAAACGAACCCTCAAAAATCAACTTCACAATCAAGGCGGGGAGAGAATGGCAACGAAATACATTTTCGTGACCGGCGGCGTTGTGTCTTCGCTGGGCAAGGGCCTGGCGGCGGCTTCGATGGGCTGTCTGCTGGAGAGCCGCGGGCTTAAAGTCAACTTGATGAAGTTTGATCCGTATCTGAACGTCGATCCCGGCACCATGTCGCCGTTTCAGCACGGCGAAGTCTTCGTCACCGACGACGGCGCCGAGACCGACCTCGACCTGGGCCACTACGAGCGCTTCACTCACGCCAGACTCTCCCGTGACAACAACTGGACCACCGGCCGCATTTACGAACAGATCATCACCAAGGAGCGCCGCGGCGACTACCTGGGCAAAACCGTACAGGTAATTCCCCACGTCACCAACGAAATTAAAACCGCGATGAAGAAAGTCGCGCAGGACGTCGACATCGTCCTTGTAGAAATTGGTGGCACGGTGGGCGACATCGAATCGCTACCGTTTTTGGAAGCCATCCGCCAGATGCGCCAGGAACTGGGCCGCGACCACACTGTGTTCGTTCACGTGACCTTGGTGCCTTGGATCGGCGCAGCGGGCGAGCTCAAGACCAAGCCCACACAGCACTCGGTAAAAGAGCTGCTCAGCATCGGAATCCAGCCGGACATCCTGCTGTGCCGCACCGACCGCTTCCTTTCACGCGAGATGAAAAGCAAAATTGCGCTGTTTTGCAACGTGGAAGAAGAAGCCGTGGTCACCGCCAAAGACGTGGCATCGATTTACGAAGTGCCGTTGGTCTTCGCTCGAGAAGGCGTGGACAAACTTTTGCTGCGTTATCTCCGCGTGGACTCCAAGGAGCCGAACCTTGCGCGATGGGAAGACCTGGTGCACAAGATTTACAACCCCAAGGACGAAGTGCGAATCGGGATCGTGGGCAAGTATGTGGAGTATGAAGACTCCTACAAATCGCTGAAGGAAGCCCTGGTCCACGGCGCCACCGCGCAGAATCTGAAACTCAGCTTGACCTGGGTGGAAGCCGAGGGGCTCGAATCCAAAGACGGCAGCTTGCGCGAGTGCGAAGCCCAACTGGAAGGCTATGACGGCATCCTGGTCCCCGGCGGCTTCGGCAAACGCGGCATTGAAGGCATGCTCAACGCCATCCGCTACGCGCGCGAACGCAAAGTTCCGTACTTCGGCATTTGCCTGGGCATGCAGACCGCCTGCATCGAGTACGCGCGCAACGTCTGTGGCCTGGCCGACGCCGATTCCAGCGAGTTCAATCCCGCCACTCCGCACCGCATCATCTACAAGCTGCGCGAGCTCACCGGAATTGACGAGTTGGGCGGCACCATGCGCCTGGGCGCATGGCCGTGCAAGCTGGAGCCCGGCAGCCAGGCGGCGAAAGCCTATGACGCCACGGAGATCAGCGAGCGCCACCGCCATCGCTACGAGTTTAACCGCGAGTACGAGCCGGTCTTGACCGGCGCCGGCCTGCGCATCACCGGCAGCACTCCGGACGGTACCTACGTGGAGATCGTGGAGATCCCCAACCATCCTTACTTCTTAGGCTGCCAGTTCCATCCCGAGTTCAAGTCGAAACCACTGGAGCCGCATCCGCTGTTCAGCGCGTTCATTAAGGCGTCGTACGCGAGCGGCCGTGTGAGGCGCCACGCCCAGGTTAAGGAAGAGCTTGAGATGTTCAGAAGGCCGGAGCGGGTCGCGCGATCTTGAATTATTTTCGGCGCATTGAGTCGTCGCCAAAACAGTGCGAGGAAGGCAGTGTGAGACAACGCGCTGTTGCCCGTGATCCCGCTCCGTCAGTGTTTCCTGTTTTGTCGGAACCTCACCTCCGACGAGACACCATCCCGAACTCCGGAGATCCCGCGCGGCGGGGGCGGCGCAGTGGGTGAGGGACCTGCTCCGCTGCTGCGTGGCGAGAGCCAACAGAATTGTTCATGGGTCACGGTCGCCGGCTTCAGAATGAACGTATAGAGTGATCCAGCAGGTCTCTTGCTCACGCGATGCTGCAGCAGAGCAGGTCCCTCACGCCCGCTCGCCCGCCGCAGGCGGGCTACGCGGGGATTCGGGATCGGTTGTCGTGGAGGTTGAGAGGCCTTGGTTGGCAAGTCTGGATGGTTGGGATACTGGCTACGCCGATCCTTTGCACTTGGCTACAATCAGCGTAACGTCATCATGCTGCTCGTGCGGGCTAAAGCGGCGAACCTCACCGACAATCGAATTCAGCAACGCCTGGGGCTCCAATCCACGATGTCGCTGCAGGACGTCAATCAGCCGTTCTTCGCCGAACTCTTCTCCGCTGCCGTTCAAGGATTCGGTGATGCCGTCGGTGTAAAGCGCCAAGACGTCTCCTGCAAGAAGACTGCATTCCGCCATCGCGCAGGACCAATCTCTAAACAGTCCCAGAACCATGCAGGTGGAATCCAGCCGATCCAGCGAAGTATCGGCGTGTAGCACGAGAGCTGACAAATGTCCGCAATTGGCGTAGCGCAGGCGACGCGCTTGATCGTCGTACACGGCAAAGAAAAGGCTGGCGTAGGCGTTGTCCGGCGTATTTTCGCAGAAGAGCTGGTTCACTGACTGCAAAAAGCGCTGCGGTTCATCGAGGGCCATGGCGTATTGGGTGCGCAGGTTGGCCTGCAGGTTGGCCATGAGGAGGGCCGCCGCAATTCCTTTTCCTGAGATGTCGCCGAGCACCAGCCCCAGCCGTCCCTGGCCGAGACTCAAGAAATCGTAGTAATCACCGCCCACCTGACGGGCTTGAATACAGATGCCCGCGTACTCCAGCGTTTCGAGCGATGGCAGGGTCTGCGGGAAGAGTCGCAGCTGCACTTCCTTTGCGATCTCCAGCTCGCGAGCAGCACGGCGCTCGGATTCCAGCTTCTCTAGAGCGGCGCGGCGCTGTTCCTCGATCGCCCGGCTGACCTCGTCGAGCGAGACCAGCGCAAAGGAGTTGTGGTCAAGATCCTCAAAGCGGGTGAACACTCCTCCCCAAATCGGCGGCTGATCTCCGAACAGTAGAGTTTGCGACTCGAGCCGGGCCGGGGCCTGCTGTTGGTACTTAATGCGCCTGAGCCGTGGTGTGTGGCCAAAGCGCACCCCGCGCTTTCTCCATTCAGCATACTTGGCGGCCACGTCGTCCGTGACAAAAACCACCTGCGTCGGCCGGCCGATGAGTTGGTACTGCTCAGATTCTGGGTCAGGCGCAATCAGCGTAAGAACTGCGGTGCCGTCCGGCGGCGATACGCCGACCCAGCGCTTGCCGGATTGCAGCAGAACGTCAAAAACCACGTGAAAGCCCAGCCGCTCGACGTAGAACTCAACGCTCCGCTCCAGGTCGTGGACGAAGATGTCCACGGACTGAATGCGAAGGTAGAGGTCGTTCCGCTCAGCTGGCGCGCCGGGGCTGCTCATGGTCCGTGATTATAAAGTCCGGCGCGCTGCTGAGGGTCGAGTGAGCCGTTTCCTCATTTCCCCGCCAAGAATTTTCCGATGGTGTCATTGAGAAACTTCGCATCCGCCGGGTTGCTGGCGGCGCCCGCAGTGTGTCCCCATAGCGATGGAATGGGCGCCAGGGTGACACCGGGAATGAACTGCGCTTCGTAGCGGGCATCACCCACTGGAAAGTAGAGATCGGTCTCCGAAGGCATGTACAGCACCGGAACCTGGATCGAGCGTAACGCTTTCTCCACGTCGCCGTTGAACCCCGGTGTAGTACCCACATCGTGCTTTTCCCAGGTCCGCATCTGCAGGATCAGGTTGTTGGCGTCGGCGCCGGTGATGAAGTGTGTACGCCGGTATTCGAACATCTGCTCAAACGTAGTCCCGGGCGTTGTCTGGCCTCGCCACAGCTCTTTGCGCCACCATTCCTGCGAATAGAGCCATCCCAGCCATACCGTCGCAAAAGCTTCCAGGCCCTTGGTGGGCGGAGCCGAGTAGTCGCCGTTCTGGAAAGCGACATCGGAGGTAAGAGCGGCGATTTGTCCTTCCAGGCGGACCACGCCGTGGGGATAGCATTTGGCCGTGCCTGACGTGGCGACAATTCGACCAGCAAATTTCGGGTAGCTCACCGCCCACTGGAAAGCCTGTTCCGCGCCCATGGAAAAGCCGACGATGGCGCGAACGTGCGTGACCTTCAATTCCTCGGTCAGCAGCCGGTGCACCGCTTCCACGTTGTCGCGGACGGTCATCACAGGAAAGCGCGGGCCGTGATATGGCTCGGGCGTGTTGCTGGGTGAAGACGACCGGCCATTGCCGAACAGCTCCGTGGCCACAAGGAAGACCTGGGAAGGATCCAAAGCGCGCTCCGGCCCGATCAGCCATTCATAGCCGTGGAAGTTGGCCATGTAATGCGACGGGAGCAGGACCACGTTGTCGCGGGCGGCATTCAAATGGCCGTAGGTTCCGTACACCACCCGCGCCTGAGGCAGGGTTACACCGCTTTCCGTCTTGAAATTCGTGATCAGGAACTCATGCTGCTCGCTGGCCGGCGCCTGGGGCGCGGCATTTTGGGCAACAGCGATCGTCAGGGACAGGAGGACGAACAGGCAGACACTGCTGAGATGAATGAGTTTTTTCATGGTGATGTCCGGCGGATAACCTCGCCGGTTCGGAATTAAACCACACTCAGCAGTCGTCGCCCACGGTTACAAAGTCCTCTGCGCATTTGCTAAACGGCCCTCGAACTGGCAGCGGGCCGGCTAGGACGCTCAAATGGCACCGCGAAGCCTGATGTCCCCCGCCAGCAGGTGCGCATGCAACCGGTACTTTCCCGGGCCTTGCTGATGAAACGAGCGGAAGAGCCCGCCCGTGGAGACGCCGAATGCGGAAGACTTAATCGAGCCGGTCAGAACCGAGGCCTCACGCTGGCCATATTCCTGAGGACGCGGGATCTCGATGCTCAATTGCCCTGCCCGAATCTCGAGGTCTTTATCTCCCTCGATGTCGCCCACGTTGAGATCGCCGGCGGTCAGACGCGCCCAAAGGTTGGAGCGCCGAGGCACTTCGATGACGGCTGTGAAATTGTCGTTGGGCGTGTTACGGACGTAAACATCGGCCGTGGCGCCCATGAGTTTGATCGCTACGCGCACATTCTTGAGCTTCTCTTCCCGCCGGGCATGGCAGGTAACGACAATATTCTCCGAGTCGCCAGGGGTGATGGTATAGCCACCGGATTCGAGGTGCAGGCGAATCGTGCCTTGGGAAACGAACTTCTGTTGCACCGAGCCTTCAGGCATCGGCTGCTGGGCAGGGAGAATCGTGATTCCAAGCAACGGCAGAAAGAGAGCGAACGTATTCCTGATCACAGAAACCTCTTTGGAGTTCCATACGCCTGCTGCCGGCCGGAAGTTCCCTTTTTTGCAACGTGGGCAAGACAGGTCCTTAAAGCCAAGGACCAGACAAGGTTGTTAGCAAGGGTTCATCCCGGCTCGCCGTGATGAACGTCTGTCCCGCTAAGCGGGACCCGCGATCCCGGCACGCCAGGATCGCTAGACGCTGATACTGCTACTGGGTCAGTTTTTCGAAACTGACCCAGTACCCGCAAATCATGTAAGCTTCTTTTGAGATGACCTCGCGCCAGTTTAATGTGGAGTCGGTCGCCATCGGCGACTCATCGTTCTTCGTGATCGCCGGCCCTTGCGTGATCGAAAGCGAATCCCACGCACTGAAGATGGCGGAGGCCATTGGCGCCGTCACGCGCAAGCTGAATGTGCCCTGGATTTTCAAGGCCTCTTACGACAAAGCCAACCGGACGTCGCTCAAGAGCTTTCGCGGTCCAGGGCTGAAAGAAGGCTTACGCATCCTCAAGAAAGTGAAGGACCAGGTGAAAGTCCCGGTGCTGACGGACGTTCACCAGGCTGCCGACGTGGCTGCCGTAGCCGAAACTGTGGATGTGGTGCAGATTCCGGCGTTTCTCTGCCGCCAGACCGATCTGCTAGTGGAGGCTGCCAAGCGCGCCCGTGCCATCAATGTCAAGAAGGGACAGTTTGTCTCACCTTGGGACATGCGCCATGCCGTGGAGAAGGTGCGCGAGTCGGGTAACAGCAACATCTTCCTCACCGAGCGTGGCAGTTCGTTCGGTTACAACAATCTGGTGGTGGATATGCGGTCGCTGGCGATTATGCGCCGCTTTGCGCCGGTGGTGTTTGACGCTACGCACTCAGTGCAGTTGCCTTCCGCAGGCGCCGGCGGCGAGGCCGTTTCCGGAGGCCAGCCAGAGTTTATCCCCATGCTCTCACGCGCCGCCGTGGCCGCCGGCGTGGACGGAATCTTCATGGAAGTCCATGACAATCCGGCCCAAGCCAAGTCCGATGGCGCCAACGCGCTCGAGCTCAAGAATCTTGAGGTGGTTTTGAGGGAATTGCTGGCGATCAGGAATGCGGTCTCTGGTCCGGGTTAGTCGCGGTCCGCTCTAAAAACCAAGGGCGCGGGGACGGATCAGAATTGTTCCTTCCTCCGCGCCAACGGTTTAAGAGTCGAGCGAAGAACAGTTTCTACGGCTGTCCGAAAAGATTGAGTTCCGGTCTACCGGAGTCGGGGTTGGCCTTGCCGTACCACAACTCGAAACTCTGCACGAAGCGATCTCCCTGCAGTTTGATGGCCCGGCTGTGGCCGCCAGCGGGGATTACGGCGCGCACATGGAGTACCTCAGGTTCGCCGTCGCCGTAGTGAACCACAATGCGGTCGAACTCGATGGGCGCGTTATTAACGCGAACCTGCAGGAAGCGGTAGCGGCCGGCGGCTTTGCCCACTTCGATGTTATCGTGGTCGTGCTGGCCATCTACATGCGCCTTTCCCAGAAAGACCCAATCCGCGGCGTGGATCGCCGGGGCCAGGAAGCAAACCAACGCCAGCGCAAACAGAGGAACAAGAAATTTCTTCATTCAAAGAACCTTTCATAGAGAGAAATTTGGAAACGCGCATAGGACCACGCCAGTTCAAAAGTGGCGCAAGCTTTTTGCGATTCGTGCTGATGCAAACCCTACAGGGAACAGGAAGTTCTTCGCAAGTACCCCAGGACCGCGCTATGGGATTGACCCGAGGTAACTTAACCTCACTTGACAGGTTCTTGCCCCGCATCTTTCCGTTGGTTTTAGCATCTATCTATGCATACGAACGGAGTCAATTAGGCATATGAACGGACTCAAGACATTTTTCTTGCTGACCCTGATGACCCTGCTTGCCATCGGCATTGGGAACTACTTTGGCGGGCGGACGGGCATGCTGTACGCGTTTATCTTCGCCGGAATCATGAACTTCGTCTCCTACTTTTTCTCCGACAAGATCGCTCTGGCCATATACCGCGCGCAGCCGGTCACGCGTGAGCAGCTGCCCCGCGTCTTCGAAGTAGTCGAACGGCTCACGCAGAAGATTGGGATTCCCATGCCCAAAATCTTCGTGATCCCGACCGATTCACCCAACGCATTCGCGACAGGACGCAACCCCCGGCACGCCTCCGTCGCGGTAACGGAAGGGATCCTCCGGCTTTTGGACGACGAAGAACTGGAAGGCGTGCTGGCGCATGAGCTGGGCCACGTGCGTAACCGTGACATCCTGACCAGTTCGATCGCCGCCACGCTGGCCGGCGCCATCACCATGCTGGCCCGCTGGGGCGCCTGGGGCGCGATGTTCACGGGCTACGGTGGTGGTGATCGCGACCGCCGGGGCGGCGGGCTGGGCGCCCTGCTGATGTTGTTCCTGGCGCCACTCGCGGCTCTGCTGATCCAGTTGTGGGTCTCGCGCACCCGCGAGTATGAAGCTGATGCCAGCGGCGCCGGCTACACGCACAACCCTTATGCCCTGGCCCGCGCTTTGCAGAAGTTGGATGCCTCCTCCAAGCGCGCCCCCCTGGTGGCTTCGCCCTCCACGGCGCACTTGTTCATCGTGCAGCCGCTGGTGGGCACGAGCTTCGCCAATTTGTTCTCCACCCATCCGCCGATTTACAAGCGCATCGAACGGCTGACCGGGAGAAGTGCGGAATATCAGGATCCCTCGGCCCGGCCTAGGGCCTCGTGATTTTAGGGAAAACCATTACTTTCGGCACCCGGTCAGGAAGAATTCCAGCAATAGATTTGCTGATCTGCGTTCATACTAAGGGGACAAGTACTCCAGCGTTGGTCTGCGGTGTGCAGACCGGCGATACAATAGAACCCAGTACATGGCTTCAAGTCATACTCAATCATCATCCGTAAGCGCTCGCGCATCGGCCATAGAAGAGTCTCTGCGGAACATCATTCGCGGCAACGACGAAGTCGTGCGCCTGGCGCTGGTGGCCGTGTTGGCGCGGGGGCATCTGCTGATCGAAGGCGTTCCCGGCGTAGGCAAGACCACGCTGGCTCACGCTCTGGCTCGCGCCCTCGACTGCAATTTCCAGCGTATTCAGTTCACCAGTGACATGCTGCCTTCGGACGTGCTCGGCATTTCGGTGTATTCCTCCGCGGAGCAGCAATTCGAGTTCAAGCCTGGGCCGGTGTTCACCAACATTTTGCTGGCTGACGAGATCAACCGGACCACGCCCAAGACACAGTCTGCGCTGCTGGAAGCCATGAACGAAGGGCAAGTCACCATGGATGGGCACTCCCACCCCTTGCCGCTGCCTTTTCTCGTGGTAGCCACGCAGAACCCGCTGGAGCATCACGGCACGTACCCGCTGCCGGAATCGCAGCTTGACCGTTTCCTGCTGCGTGTGCGCATGGGATATCCGGCGCCGGCCAACGAACGCCAGATCCTGCGCTCGGAAGCCGGAGCCGCGCGCCTGGACGACGTGAAACCCGTGGCCACCGGCGCTGACGTCGTAGCCATGCAGGATGAAGTCGCGCAGGTGAAGGTGGATGACTCCCTGATCGACTACGCGCTCGAAATCGTGCGACGCACTCGCGAGTCGGAGTCACTGACGCTCGGAGTTTCTCCCCGCGGTGCTCTGGCGCTCTATCGCGCCGCGCAAGCCATGGCCTATCTTGACGGCCGCGGCTTCTGCACGCCCGCCGACTTCAAATCGCTGGCCATTCCGGCATTTTCTCACCGTGTGGTCGTCAACGTCCGCTTCTCCACCAGCCTGAAGAAAGCCGAGCAAGCAGAAACCGTTCTCGGCAACATGCTGGAGAGCGTGCCGGTGCCTTTGTGAGAGAAAGCAATTAGCAATTAGCAGTTAGCAGTTAGCAATTAGTTCCTTCCGCCATGCGGGCCCGTTTTCCGTCTGCACATTGCCCTTAGTTTCGTATGGCCCGATGATCCGATGGTCAGATGGCCCGATTTTCTCAGCACTTCGTTATACTTGACCGGCCATGTGGGCACTGCGGACTCTCATGATTCTCGCGCTGATCGTCTGGATCGGCGGCATCATCTTCTTCGCTTTTGTTCTTGCTCCGACGTTGTTTACCGTCCTGCCTTCGCCGCAAATGGCCGGCGACGTGGTGAGCCCGGCCTTGAGCAAGCTGCATTGCATCGGACTGGTCTCCGGCGCGGTTTTTCTGATCTGTTGTCTTCTTTACGACCGGATCCGCTACGCGCGGTTTCGACTGTTTACCACCGCCAACCTGCTTATCGTTGTCATGTTGATCCTGACTGCGATCTCGCAATTTTCCATCACGCCGCGCATGCATGAGTTGCGGTCGTCCAACATGAATTCAGCCAGTGCGCACGCCGAATTCGACAGTCTGCACGCGTGGTCCACACGCTTAGAGGGCACGGTGCTGGTTCTGGGTCTTGTCGTCGTGGTTGTGACGGCGCGACGGTTGGGAAACAGCAGTTAGATTCAGCGCTCAGCACTCAGCCAAGTTCTCTTGTCTCCGAGTCAAGGAGTCGCCTTGCTACAATCTCTTTAGCGCGACAGCAAAGGCTGAATGCTGACTGCTGATTGCTGAATGCTACTGTGAAAACCGGCATCATCGGCCTGCCTCAGGTAGGCAAGACATCGCTGTTCAAGATCCTGACCAAAGCGGACGTCTCCAGCCGCGCCTTCGCCAATCCGCGCGAGGCGCATTTGGGGATCGCCAAGGTGCCGGACGACCGCCTGGACCGCCTGGCGGCGCTCTACAATCCCAAGAAGCTGACTCATGCGGCGGTCGAATACGCGGATGTGGCCGCCATCGGGCAGGAAGCGCTGAAAGAAACCGCCTTTCTCGCCAACCTGCGCACGGTGGACGCGCTGGCTCACGTGCTGCGCGCCTTTGACGATCCTTCCATTCCCCACGTCGGTGAGATCAACCCTTTGCGCGATGCCAAGACCGTGGAGTTCGACCTGATCGTCAGCGATCTCGGCCAGGTGGAGAAGCGTCTCGAGCGCCTCGAAAAAGACTTGAAGAAGATGAAGAACGCCGAGCTCGAGCGTGAGTTCGATCTGATCCAGCGCTGCAAGGCGCATCTCGAAAAGGAATTGCCGCTGCGCGAGATGGAAATCTCCGCGGAGGATGAGAAGCGCATCCGCGGGTTCATGTTCCTCAGCCAGAAGCCGGTCCTCTACGTGCTGAACGTAAACGAATCCGCCACACTGGGCACCGATCTTGAGAACGCCGCGCAGAAATTCAATCTCCAGGAGCAGGCTTCACGCAAGAACGCCGGCGTCACCGCGATCTGCGGCAAAGTGGAAGCAGAACTCGCGGACATGAGCGACGAAGAGGCCCAGGAGTTTCTCGGGAGCTATGGCCTCAAAGAGAGCGGATTGACCCGCTTGATCCGCAAGACGTACGAACTGCTGGGCGTGATTTCATTCTTCACCATCGGCGAAGACGAATGCCGCGCCTGGACGGTGCCCCGCAATTCCCGAGCCCAGAATGCGGCCGGAGCTATCCATTCCGACCTGGAACATCACTTCATTCGCGCCGAAACCATTCACTGGGACAAACTGCTGGAGGCGGGCTCGGAAGCCAATGCCCGTGGCAAAGGCTTGCTACGCCTGGAAGGCAAGGACTATGTAGTGCAGGACGGAGACGTCATGCACATACGGCACAGCGGGTGAGTGAATCGCCGGCATCGCGCGTCATCGCCGACATCGCACGTCATCGGAGAAGGTCGCAAGCGAAAAAAGGTGGGCGCCCCAGCACAGGCTGAGCAGAGTATAACCGTCAGCGCTTTGCCCCGATGGCGGCGATGACGCGCGATCACGGCGATGGCGGCGATTTCTGTTATCCTCGCCTGTCCATGAATCCCGTTGCCATCAGCATTCTGCTCGGTTTGACAGCGGCTGCGGCCAACGCGCTGGGCGGCGCGGTGATTGTGCAGAAGCGGTGGAACCGCAAGGTCCTTCAGTATTTCATCGCGCTGGGCGGGGGCTTCATGCTGGGCACGGCGCTGCTGGAGATGCTGCCGGAGAGTTTGCATCTAGCGAGCCAAGCCGGATGGCCGGCCGCGTGGGTGCCTCTTCTGGTGCTGGCCGGCTATCTCATCGTTCACTTCTTCGAGCACACCGTGACGCCGCACTTCCACTTCGGGGAGGAGACGCACGCCGAAGAATTTGTTCTTCCGCACCGTGGATATTCCGTCCTCTTTGGATTGGTCATTCACGCGCTCTTTGACGGCATCGCCATCGCCTCTGGCTTTCTGGTGTCGAGCTGGCTGGGATGGATCATTTTTGGAGCCGTGATCCTGCACAAGATGCCGGAAGGCTTCACCGCGTCGTCGGTGATGCTGGCCAGCGGACGCAGCCGCCGCGTGGCCTGGACGGCCTCGGCGGTGCTGGGTATAGCCACGCTTGCCGGTGTGCTGGCGGTTTCTGTGTTCAGGCAAACCGTCGTCGCCGGTTTGCCGCTTTCGGCGGGCGTAACGCTCTACGTAGCCGCTTCTGACCTTATCCCCGAGGTCAACCGGGAACCGGACGTTCGTATGGCGCTCGTCGTCTTTGCAGGGGTGGGAATGTTGTTAGTGCTGGAGCGTCTTTTTCACTGAGGACATTGGGTAATTGGGTAATTTGGTAAGTGAGTAATTTCATGAATCAAGCTGAAGAGCTCCGCGAAAGAACGAAGCAGTTTGCCGTTCGGATTGTGCGGTTGTTTCGAGCTTTGCCGAAATCAACAGAGGCACAAGTTATGGGCAAGCAACTTCTGCGATGCGGCACCTCGGTCGCTAACTACCGAGCCGTTTGTCGGTCCAGATCAAAAGCCGAATTCATTGCGAGAATTGGAGTCGTTGCTGAAGAGGCTGACGAAAGCGTTCTCTGGCTAGAGTTACTGGAGACTACCGAGACATTAACTAGTAAACAGTTATCGAAGATTTATTCCGAAGCGCAAGCGTTGGCCGCAATCTTCTCGGCCTCTCATAAAACCGCTCGGGGCAAGTGAAATTACCCAATTACCAACTTACGCAATTACCCAATCTCTTCATTCGACCTGTTGCTTCGCCTTGTACCCCTCACGGGAGATGATCTGGTACTTCACTTCTTTGCCTTTTTCGTCGCGCATCTTCAGGGGACTGCCGTCCGGGCCTACGAGCTCGACCTTGATCTTGCGATAGCTGCCGTCCTGGGCTACGTTGGTGGGATGGTAGGCGATGCTGTATTGATTGCGAATGGTGTTCCCGATATCGGCAAAAGCGTCTTTGAATGAGCCCTGGAAGAGCGGCTGGTAATACTTGCCGCCTGTCATCTTGGCGAAAGTCTTCATCTGGTTATCAGCCTGGGCATACGTGCTGCTGCAACTGAAGTCGGTAATGGGGCACAAATAGCTCAGAGCGCGGCGGCTTTCCAGGTAATTGCGCAAAGCAGCGCCAGTCGAGATCGAATAGATGGCGATGTCCTTCGAGGCCTGCACCTTTTTCAGGATCTTGTCCAGCGTCAGCTTGCTGAAAGTATCGCGGCCGCTGGAGACCAGAATGACGTACTTGCGCCCTTCCACGCCCTCCAGGCGGTCCAGGGTGTCATAGAGCGCGTCAAACAGGTTGGTCTCCGACGACATGGCCATGCCGGGCTGGATTCCCCGTATGCCTTCCATGATCTCCATTTTGTTCTGGGTAAAGTCCGTCACGATCCTGGTGCGAATGTCATAGGTGATCAGCGCGATCCAGTCTTCCTTCTTGAGCGTCTGCGTAAATATGTAGGAGGCCACAAGGGAGTCGTACGCGAAGCCGTAGAAGATGTCGTTGTTGGCGAACTCTACGAGCATCACGGCGGTGATGGGGGCCTGCGTCTGATTAAAGCTGGTCACGGTCTGCGGCACACCATCTTCGAGCACCTTGAAGTATTCTTTCTTGAGTCCGGGGACGAACGTGCCGTCCTTAGTCACTACGCCTACGTCCAGCGTGACCAGGGGCACGCTTACGCGCATTGAGAAAGTGGGCATGCCTTCTATCTTCTTGGGCTGAGGCGGAGCCTCTTCCTTTTTAGGCTCCTCGACTTTCTTCCTGGGGACCGCGATGGGCCCCATATCGCCCGTGGGACCGCCGGCATCGCCGCCCGTAGGCTGCTGCCCGGCGCTGGGGGTAGGCGTTGGCGTCGGGGAGGATTGCGTCTGGGCCGTCAGGGCGGCGGCTGACAGCAGCGCCGCAATCAACGTCATGACCGCGAAAGATCTCTTACCTATGATTGCCTTAGGAAGACGGTAGGTGTGGCCCGTCCGAATTAAGAACATTTTGATCCTGCCTTTTGGAAGGTTCTACAGTAGTATAGATGCTCGAAACCCCCCAAACCAGCCCGTCATTTTTCTCGCTGAGGGAGGGGGTTTCGTTAGCGCGGGCACGCGGAACGCGCAATATGCGGTATGAAAAAAGCTGTATTCCTTTTCGCTCTCTTCGTCTTTATGGGCCTGGGGCAGATTCCAGCCTTCGCCGGCCCTGCGCCTTCACAAGCTAAACCGGCCGCCGCACCCCAGATCATGACCGTGGATGAGGTTCATCCCGGCATGAAGGGCGTGGCCTACACCGTCTTCCAGGGCACGCAGCCTGAGTCCATGGGAGTGGAGGTGCTGGGAGTACTGCGCAACCTCATCGGCCCCAAGAGTGACGTGGTGTTGATCCGCCTCACCGGCGAGAAGGCCGAGTACACCGGAGTGGTGGCCGGCATGAGCGGCAGCCCCGTCTACATCGACGGAAAGCTGCTGGGCGCGCTCTCCTACCGCATCGGTAGTTTCTCCAAAGAGCCGATTGCCGGCGTGACCCCCATCGCGCAGATGCTCGAGATCAATGAGCTCGATAAGAGCATTCCCGCGCAGGATCCCGTCTCCTCACGCAAGCCCTTTGGAGCAGAGAAGACGAGCGGTCCCGGCGTTGCGGGCGGCGAGATCTCGAGCTACGCGCAATTTCTCCAGCCGATAGACGCGCCGTTTGTGTTCAACGGATTCAGCGAGTCGGCTCTGAAACAGTTTGGTCCGCAGCTCGCGGCCGCGGGCGTGACCCCGGTGATGGGCGTGGGCTCGGCCAGCAACGAGAAGCAGCCGGAGCCGATCGTCCCTGGCTCCGCGGTGAGCGCCGTGCTGGTGCGCGGCGACATGGACGTGGCTGCGACTTGCACCGTGACGTACGCCGACAAAGACCGCCTTTTGGCTTGTGGCCATCCTCTGACCCAGTACGGCATGGTGGATCTGCCCATGACCAAGGCCAACGTGGTGGCCACTCTGGCTTCACCGCTCAACGCTTTCAAGATCGTCAACACCACCGAACCGGTGGGCGCGTTCGTGCAGGATCGGCACACCGGCATCATGGGCCGCTTTAATCGTGAGCCGCAGATGATCCCGGTGACCCTCACCATCCACGGCGCCGGCGGTCCGAAGGAATTCCACTACGAAGTCCTGAACAACCCCAAGCTGACGCCGCTGATGATGATGACCACTGTGTTCAATGCGTTGATGGGCATGAATCAGTATGGCGAAGAGACCACGTACCGTATGAACGGGCGCATCCACGTGAGCGGCTATCCTGACGTGCGCCTGAACAACATGTTCTCGCCGGTTGAGGCTTCGCCCACCGCGTACGCCGTGGCCATGACTCTGGGCGACCACTTTGGCCGCATCTATGACAATCCTTACCAGGCGCCGACGATCGGCGGCGTGAACCTGGAATTCGACCTCGAGCGCGACCGCCACTCTGCAGTGCTCGAAAACGCCCGCACGGACGTGACAGAGGCCCGCCCCGGCGACGAGATCACCATAGAAGCCGTGCTGCGGCCGTACCGCGGCGAGCGAATCGTGCGCCGCATCCCTGTCCGGGTGCCGACCTCGGTTCCCAAAGGCACGCTGCGCATCCTGGTGAGCGACGGTGAAACTCTGGATCGCACCCGCCGTGGCAGCCCCGCTGCCCGCCGAATGGATCTGGGCTCCACCATCGAGCTGCTCAACACGGAGCACCTCAACGACCACCTGTATGTCTCGCTGCTGGAGGCTAATCCCCAAGCCACAGTGGAAGACAAAGTTATGCCGGCTGTGCCGCTTTCTGTCATGAACGTGATGGAGGGCATGCGCGCGACCCAGGAGATGGTGGTGTACTCAGAGTCCGCGGTCAACGAGTCGTCGACGCCGGTGGGTTATGTGGTCAGCGGCTCGCAGGTCATCAGCCTGACCATCAAATAATTGTCGCTGCGCTCCAAACCGCCAGTGGGTTTGGCTTCGGCTCTAGTTTTTCTGCTCCTGATGCACGCGGCTCGGCGGCTTTCGGGCCTCGCCGCTTCGTATCTCTTTTACGATGCTGATTGCTGAGTGCTAACTGCTCCGCGCTAGAACCATTCTTCCAACGCCGGATTGGATTCGTACGCCACGCGGTTCTTGCGGAAAGCCGGCACGACCACGGCCTGTTCGATGGTCGGTTCGTTGAGCTTGGAGAGCCTGGCGGTCATGCGCTGGGCTTTCTCCGTGGCCCCGGACTTCTCATAAGCCACAGCCAGCGCTGCCATGGAAAGGGGATTGCGGTCGTCTTCTTCCAGTTGGGAGACGGCTTCTGCGTATTTTCCTTGAGCCACCAACATCAGTCCGGCGGCGGCGTGATGAGCCTGCTGGACATTCGCGTCCGGGCTGGCGGTGGCCATTTCTTCCAGCCGATGCAAGGCTTCCACGGCAAGATCCATTTTCCCGTCGCGGATGGCGCGATCCACTCGGGTTCTCAAGACTGAGGCGAGTTCCAGGTCCACCAGCGCCTGCGGAATCTTGTGGTTGTCCTTGACCGCAGCCTCGGCCCGGCGCAGTGCCTCGAAGGCAGCGTCGCTGTCTTTGGCATAGAGGGCCATGCTGCGATACGACTCAGCTTCCAGGTTTCCAAAATCGGCGTCGTGCGCCCTCTGGGCTACGGCTGTAAAGGCGGAATCAGCGGCGCTGAGTTTGCCTTCGCGAACGTAAGTTGCGGCCGACTGCAAGGACCAGAGGACGGCCTGCACCTTGGTCCCTTTCTGGATAGCGATTTCATACTCCGTGCGCGCCCGCGCCTGGTCGCCCATGAGGGCGTAGGTATCGCCCAGCCCGAGTTGCGACTCCAGGAACGTGGGATCGATCTTCAGTGACATGCGGTAATGGGTCAGAGCGTCTTCAAAGCGTCCCGCCATGCGGGAGATTTCAGCGAAGGAATCCTGCGGGTTAGCCTCGTTCGGCAGCAGCTCGGTGTAGTGCTGAATGCGTTGGAACGCCTGGTCCAAATCTCCCGTCCGCGCGTAGCAATAGGCGACTTCGTTCCAGGGATCGGCAAACTTCGGATCGAGTTGAATGGCCCGCTCGAACATGGGGATGGCACGCCCTGGTTGATCCTGGGCCAGCAACAGCCACCAGCCGGCCAGCCAAGCCAGGTGTCTGTCTTGTTTGTTCTCCGCCAGGGCCTGGTTCATAGCTTGGATAGCAGGCACCCACTTGGTCTGACTCGCTGAGGCGAGCCAGTCCACAATAAGCTGCTCCTCGCTTCCCGCAAGCTTGCGTGTGGCCAGTGCTTTTTCGCGCTCCGCCACTTGTTCCGTCGGGTCCGGCGAGAAATACGCCAGGAGGATGTGAGCCAGCGCAAAATTAGGGTCTTCCTGAGTGGCCTTTCGCCAGCTTGCGAGACCGGCCTGCACGTGCAAGGTCTCGACTTTGGCCAGACCGTCCTCAAATGCCGCGCGGGCCTTGGGGGACTTGGTCGTCATGCCGAGCGCGTTGCGCACGGGTTGCGCGCCGGCGGACGCCACAGCCAATGTCAACACCGCAAACTGAAGAATGCGAAGGCCCGTTTTCATGAAACTCCTTTTTCTTGTCTTTCGTCACCGCACGGTTTCAACGGAGTGGATCGACAACTCCGCCCGCAAACTTATAAGCGTCTGAAAAACGAGGCAGCCTGCCCGGCCGGCTTGGAGTCCACGACACCATGGCTTTTGCGGAATTCCGTCACCACCAGGGCCTGCTCGATGGTCGGTTCGTTAAACCCTGCCAGGTCCTGGGCTGCCAGTTTGGCTCGGTCCAGGTCACCGTTCTTCTCGTATGCGACCATGAGGTTACGCAACGCGTAAGGATCCTGGTTTCGCTCAACTTCTTCGAGATGCGCGATTGCGTCCTGGTACTTACCTTTCGCCAGCAGAATGCTGCCCGCCGCGCCGTTATACGTTCCCCGCACCATGGCGTCGTTGCTGTTGTCCGCCACGTCTTCCAATTGCTTCAGGGTGGCGGCCGCCAAGGTGAGGTTGCCGTCTTGAACGGCGCGATAGATTCGCGTGCGCAACACCAAGGCCCTCTCCTGATCGAGCAGCTCCTTGGCTACGTGATGTTCTTCCGTCAGGATGGCCGCGGCTTTGTCGAGAAGCTGATCGGCGTTGGCGCTGTCCTTCTGATACATGCCCATGATGCGGTAGGCCTGGGCTTCAAGATTTCCAAAGCCAAGTTCGTGGGCCCAGCCAGCTGTCGAGCGGAAAGCCGCGTCCGCGGCGTCAAGATTGCCTTCGCGGACAAAAGTGGCGTCAGATTGCAAGGACCACATCACGGTTTGCACTTGAGTCGCTTTGCGCAGCGCAACTTCATATTCCGCGCGGGCCTGGGGCTCATCGCCCATCAGGGCGTAGGTGTCGCCCAGACCCACCTGCGATTCGATGAAAGTAGGATCAAGTTTGAGCGAGGCCCGGTAGTGTTGCAGGGCGCTGTCATACCTGCCGGCCATACGCGAGATTTCCGCGAAGGAGTCCTGCGGGTTGGGCTCATCGGGCAGCAACTCGGTATAGCGCTGCATGGCGGAAAAAGCCTTGTCGAATTGCCGCGTGCGAGCATAAGCATAGGCCACGCTGTTCCAGGCATCAGGGAATCTGGGGTCAAGCTTGATGACCCGCTCAAACAAGATGATGGACCGTCCCCACTGCTGCTGCGCTGTCAGCCAGGTCGCCGCCAGCCACAAGACCTGTTTGTGGTCGGGATAGCGCGACTGGACTTCGTTCATGGCCTGAATCGCTTCGATCCACTGGCCCTTGCTGGTGGCGCTCAGCCAATCGACGACCAGCTGTTCTTCCGGGCTGGCGTATTTCTTTGACGCCAACGCCTTGTCGCGTTCGGAGACTTGCTCTGCTGGATCCTGGGAAAACTGGGACAGGTAAATATGAGCCAGAGCGAAATTTGGATCTTCTTGCGTAGCCTTGCGCCAGTTGGTGAAAGCATCCTGCAGGTGCAGTGTCTGGTACTTGGCAAGTCCGGCTTCAAAATGGCCCCGCGCTGCGGCCGACTTCGTGGTGATTTGCAGGTCCTTGCTTGGCTCTGGCTTCGCTCGGGCCGCCGCAGGCAAGGCCAGGGCAGATGCCACGAGCAGCATTCGCCATGCGCTATTCCAACCTTCCTGCATCAAAAAGGCTCCTTAGTTTCCTTTGAGCAAGTAGCCCTGGTCCAGAGGCAATTTGCCGTCGATTTTGAGAACGTTGACGTGGCTGGTGATGGAATACACGTCCAGGAGCCCCACAGCCCCGGGTGTAGCTTCCACCGCTTTGAGCAAAGATTCGTCTGAACTCACCATGACGTAAACGATGCGGTGGGCTGCAATGAGCGACCGGTATTCGTCCGGTTGCATATTGCAGACCTTCTGGAGCACTACCTGCATCTCGGGCTCGGACAGATCACGCACAATAACGGTGATGGTTTTGCCGTCAGGCCACTTGCGATTGTCACCTTTGAAAATCTTGGCCAGATCGGAGGTCGACAGCGCCACAGTGGCATTGGCTTTATCCACCACCACCGCGAACTGTTTTGCCTCTCCCCGTATTGTGAGAAAACCCAAGCACAAGAGCAGCAGGACAAACCCTTGTAACCTGCTGTTCATATTGGGTCATTTGATTACTGGTTGCCGAAGCGAACAAGATTACAGACGTAACCGTTGCCGCTGGGCCTTCACTTTCAGGAACATGCAGTTATCGCTTGCGTTGTCGAGAAAACGCGAGCGCGCAACTTTTTCCGGCACGCCGTGTTCGTAGAACCGGGTGCCGGAGTTCGACTCTGCGCGCCGGTTGCAGCGTGGGGGTCCTTCCTGTCGAGGACGTCGACCTGCGCCAGAAATGGGAAAAAGCGATGAGCGGCTGCGGTCCAACGCAGCCGTTCGTTTTTGCTGCAGCACGATGTGCGGCACCGGCACTCCCGCCGGTGCTTTTTGATTTCACTAGGACACTCAGCACAGGCAAGAGTGCCCTTCGACTGGCTCAGGGCAGTCTCTGTGCCACACTGCCTGGGCTTTTCGGCCAAGGTCAGCATTCGCGTGCCGAGCCTACGCGTTCATGAAAATGAGTCCGAAAAACGGCAATTTCCCCATTCTTGCACCCCGTGACCGGCGTAACGTTCTTGCTCGCGGTTCACGGAATTGACGCAAGATAAATGCACTAGAATCCCCCCATGTCCACTCCTGGACCTTTGTTTCGCCCCTTCGAGAAACTCGTGAAAATCACGGTTGCCGGCCAGGAGTTTCAGGTCCCGGAGGGCAACATGCTGCTGCGCGCTTTTCAATACCTCGCTCCTGAAGACGTTGCCTACGGGCGCTTCTGCTGGAACGAGGAATGCCAATACTGCCGCGTGAGCTTTGATCTCGGTCCCGGTACTCCGCTGCGCGTAGCCCTTTCCTGCAAACTGATGGTTCAAGAGGGAATGCGCGTCACGGAACTGGCGCCGGAAATAACCTACTGTCTGCGCGGGCTGGGAGTAAGAAAGAAATAACATAGGCCGCAGCTTTGTGGATCGTTGTTCCCACAGACTACGCCTGCCGCTGTCATCCCGACCGGAGCGCCGCGAGAATTTATCCGTCAACAGGTTTCGAGCGCGGAGTGGAGGGATCCCGAGAAAGCATCTTCCGCCATACCGGCCCAGGGAATTCTCACGATATCGCTCCCCGCACCAATCCGGGGCAGTTGAGAGAAGATGGCTGAAGCAGGAATGCCCGATTTGCTTGTGGTGCTCTGCCCCGAAGATTAGTACGTACAAGCGTGATGAGGACAAGCCACGGTTAGAAATCCCTGGAGCCGCATCGTAAAGGAGGGTTCGTCGGGGTCTCTCCACTACGCGCCCAAGGTTTTGGGGCATGCAAGAGGTTTCGTGGCGCTCCGGTCGAGATGACAGCGTGAGATTTCTTCTAATTTGACCGAAGGAAAGTATCTTAGGGCGAGAGAAGGGCGAGAGGCTTGCCTAGGAACGGGCGAGAGGCTTGTCTAAGAATTAAGGATGACGAGGTGAAGGCCGGGGTGGTTTGGGAGCCGCTTGGGCGACTCCCAATTTGGCCAGGCGATCTCTAGCTTGCATGGCCTCCGGGCTTTTTGGATAGCGAGCGATCAGGCTGCGCAATTCCTCGACGCCCTGGCTGCGCTGACCCAGCTCGAGCAACGCGAATCCCTTCTTGAGCTGCGCGGCTGCAGATTTGTTGCCGCCAGGATATTGGTCGAGCACTTTGTTGTAAGAGGCCACAGCGCCCTGCAGGTTCCCTTGGCGGTACTGAATCTCACCCAGGTAGAACTGCGCGTTTCCAGCGAGGTCGGTATTGCCGTAAACCTGAAGGTACTGCGTGAACTCCTGGGAGGCCAAATCGTTCTTGCCGGCGTTGAAGTCGCGCAATGCGTCTTCGTAGAGCGCGGAGGCTGGCGGCGCGCCGGTTGCTGCTCCGGGTGGCGCCGGCTGACCTCCAGGCGCAGGATTGCCGATGTTCTGTTGGCCGGACTGGATGTCGTCCAGCTGCTTGCTCACCTTGGCAAGGCGCGCTTTCAGCTCGTCCACGGCATCGTGCAGCGCTTGCACCTGGCCGGAGATCTGGTCGACTTTGGTAGCCGCGTCCGTGGTCTGCGTTCCCAGTGTCTTCTGCAAGTTTTGGATGGTAACGCCCATTTTGTTGACGTTGTCCGTCTGCTGGGTCAGCAGGTCTTTGATGGCGCCCATGCGTTCGTCCATCGACTGCTGCATCCGGGCCATGTTGTCCTGGAGCAGTTGCAGTTGCGTCTGGATCTGGATGAGCTGGGACTTGGTGTCCGCGGCAACTGCGGGCTGCGAACCGCAAACGGCTAGCAGGAACAAAGCGAGCAAAGCGGGAAGATGTATTTTGTTCATAAAAATCTTTAACTCGTTAGATGCAGGAACACTGGCGCTCCTAAGAAAATTTTACTTCACCGGGCGCGGGGATGCTGGCGCCACATTGCCCGTGGGCGGAGCGCCTGGCGGCGTGCCGCCAATGTTCCCCTGCGCGGATTGCATGTCATCGAGTTGCTTGGTGACCTTGGCCAGGCGCGCCTTCAACTCGTCCACGGAATCGTGCAGCGCCTGCACCTGGCTGGAAATCTGGTCGACCTTGGTTGCAGAGTCCGTGGTCTGCGCGCCCAGACTCTTTTGCAGGTCTTGGATCGTAGCGCCCATTTTGTTGACATTGGCCGTCTGCTGGGTCATCAGGTCCCGCATGGCGCCCATGCGTTCATCCATCGACTGCTGCATGCGGGCCATGCTGTCCTGGAGCAGTTGTACCGCCACCTGAACTTGGATGATTTGTTCATTGGTGCCGGCTGCCGCGGGCTGCGAAACGCACACGCCGAACAGCAGGAAGGCGAGCAAGATAAAAAGAGTTTTTTTCATGAAATCAGCTCTCTCAACGAGGCGCGAAGGGCCCCTTTTTAAAAATTCTACTTCAGGAAGCGGCGCGGCGGGAGTTAAGACGCGAGGTACGCCGGTAGGGGCCGTTACTTTTTAGATAACAGCCCCTTCCGGAAGATGGTTTAATGCACCAGCACGAAGGCATCACGCCGGTTTTTCTGCCAGCAATCCTCGTTGGATTCTGTGCAGACCGGTTTCTCCTTGCCGTAGCTGACGGTCTTGAGCTGGCTCGCGGGCACGCCGGCCTGGACCAGGGCCTGCTGCGCAGCGTTGGCGCGACGGTCGCCCAGAGCCAGGTTGTACATGCTGGAGCCGCGTTCGTCGGCGTTACCCTCAATTCGCACTTGCCAGGTGGGGTGCGCTGTGATGACGGGCGCGGCCTTGCTCAAAGCCTGTTGCGCTTCCGGACGCAGGTCCGACTTGTCGAAATCAAAGAAGATTTCGGTGAGGGCCTGGGCCAGAAGCTGGTCGTCGGTGAGCGACGGCGGCGGTGCCGGCGTCGGCGTTGGCGGCGGTGGCTCCGCTACATTGACAGTAGCGGTAGCGTCTTGCGACCCGCCCGCGCCCTTCGCGTTCAGATGATAAGTGGTGGTGTTGGTCGGGGAGACGCTTTGCGAACCGCTTGCGTCTACCTTGTTGCCGTCCAGGGTGATGTCCGACGCATTGTCGGTGCTCCAGGTGAGAGTGGCAGACTGGCCGCGCTGAATTGAGGTTGGGTTGGCCGACAGCGTGGCGGTTGGGGGTTTAGGCGGCGGTGGTGGCGGCGGCGGCGGTTGTTTCTTCTTCCCGCAACCGATGACCAGCGCGAGCAAGGATGCTAGTACGACTGCCAGGATCCACTGCTGTTTGCGGTTGTTCACCTCATGTCCTCCAAAAAAGTTCGTTAAGAACGAGAATTCGCTTCTGCTAAGGGACTTACTTGCTACTCCAGTTGGGCTGGGTGTTCTTGGCGGAACGCGTCAACTGTTGTTGGTGCGTGCCGTCAGCCAACATGCTCCAAACCTGCGCGCTGCCGCTGCGGGTCGACTCGAACACCAGATGGCGTCCGTCCGGCGACCACGATGGAAAGTCGTTGGTGCCGGCATCGTGTGTGAGCTGCACAAACTGCTTGGATACGATGTCCATCAGATAAATGTCCTGTCCACCAGGCAATCCAGGGCCATATTTCCGGTTCCAGGAAAATGCCAACAGCAAGCCGTTGGGCGACCAGCACGGCGAGACCGCATATCCCTGATCGGTGACTCTCTGCACGTTGCTACCATCGGAATCCATGATGTAAATCTGCGGCAAGCCGCTGCGCCCGCTGACCCACGCGATCTGGCCGTTGGTCTTGGGGTTGAAAACCGGCGAGACATCGGAATGTCCGCTGGTAAGACGCTTGGCGCCGGCGCCAGAAGCGTCCGCCACGAAAATCCCAGAAGTCCCTTGGCCCATGGTGGATGCAAAAGCGATTTTAGTACCGTCCGAGGACCAAGCGGGAGAATAATTATCGCCGCCAAAGCGGGGAAAGCTAACCAAACGTCCAAGGTCCATCGAGTACATCATGATCTGCCAGGAGTCCTTGCTGAGGCCGCTGAAGGCCACGCGCGAGTTGTCAGGCGAGACCTGCGGCGAGAGAGCGATCCCGCCGTGGTGGGTGAGCTGCTTCTGGTTGGCGCCGTCGTAATCCATCATCCAGACTTCCTTGGCTCCGCTGCGTGTGCTGATGAAGTAGATCTTGCTTTCCGCGATGCCGGGAATGCCCGCGCCCAAACGGGCGATGATCTCGTTGGCGAAGCGATGGGCGATCAGCCGCGCGTTGTCGACCGTCGCGTCTTCGCGGTATTCCTTGCCCAGAATCGCCGGCGACCCGGCATTCTTTACGTCGAACAGCCAGCCCTGCACATCGACCTTGCCGCCGTTTACGCCCAAGTTGCCGAAGGTCAACACCCCAGCGTTGGGCGGAGGATTGCTCCAGACGGAAGCCTGGAGCTCATTCGGCGTGCCAGGCGTCTTCAGCGGGTAGAAACTCCGTGCCACCATATCGAAGATGCCGGCGTTATCGAGGTCGCTCCACAAGGTTTCATTGAAGGCCGTATTGAGCGGGGCGGTTTGCGGATCCGCGTTCGCAGCGTGGAAATCCGGGGCGGCCAGCCGCGGACGTTGCTGGCCCATGTTGAGTTCGATCCTGATGCGGTCTTGTTGCGCTCCGGCGGTTGAAGCCAGCGCGCCCAGACCCACCACCACTGCAAACAGCATACGTTTCATCTTGTCCATGCATTCGCCTATCTAGGAGGATAGTCAAACCAAAACTCAACCGTGATCTGGCTGCCGCGGTACGCATCCGGCAGGCGGCCAAAACTGTCGACCCGCTGGATGGCGCGCAGCGCCGATAAATCGAGCGTCGGCACGCCGCTGGTCTGCACCAGGTGCACGTTGCTTGCGGAGCCGCTGCGGCTGATTTCAAACTCAATATAAGCCCGGTGCGGCGCTTTCACGCTGGGATCGATCTCATACAGCATCCAGTTGTTTGCCACCGCGCGGCGCACGCCGTCAATGTAATAGGCGAACTGGCTGCCGAAGTCGGAGTTCTGCACGCTGAAGCCGCCCTTGGTGTTGGGCGCGCTGAACGTTCCGTACGGTCCGGTGACGGGGCCGCCCTCACCGTACGGGACAGCGGTCTCCGGAGTCGGCTGCGGACGCGGCTTAACAATCTCGGGCTTGGTGATGGCCTTTTCCACTTTGGGAGTCACCTTGCCGGGAATGGTGATGCCGTCATCGGTCTCCACTGGAGGTTTCGGTTGCGGCTCGGTCTGTGTCACGCCTTTGTTTTCGTTGGCCACGATGTTTTCGGATTCCTCGTTGCGGGGAATCGGGACGGCGGCGCCGCTGACCAGCTGCGCGGTTACGGCCACGCCTTCATTGCTGCCCCAGTTGGAAACGGAGTGGGACTGAAGCACGAAGCCCAACAGGAACATGGTCAGCACCAGCAACCCGTGGAAGGCGAGCGAAAGCATCAGCGGCCCGGACCACCGCTCGCTCTCTTCAAACATATTCCTGCGGGCGTACGTCACTGCGTTCTGTCCTCTACTTCTTGGCCACTGGAATCGGCTCGGTCACGATGCTCACGTTGCTGATGCCGGCTTGCTTCACGGTGCTCATCACGGTGGCAAATGCGCCGAAGGCCACGTCCTGGTCAGCGCGGACATACACTGCCTGGCCCTGCGGATCGCGGATCTTCTTGTGCAGCAGGTCGCCAAGCTCGTCGAGCTTCACGTGGTCGTTGCCCAAGTAGACTTCCTGCCCTTTGGTGATGGTGATGACCATGCGTTCTTCGGAAATGGCTTTGACAGTCTTGGTCTTGGGCACGCTGACCTCGATGCCCGACTGCAGCACGGGCGCCGTCAGCATGAAAATGATGAGCAGCACCAGTACCACGTCCACGAACGGCGTGACGTTGATTTCCGAAAGCGACGTTTCCGTGCGGCCGATCTTGTTGGTGAAAGCCATCAGCGCACTCCTGCCCCAACCCCGGTGCTCCGTTCGATCAGGTTCAGCAACTCAAGAGAGAAATCGTCCATGCGCGAGCCGAATTCGCGCATGCTGTGGGTGAATGCGTTGTAGGCAATCACGGCAGGAATGGCCGCAGCGAGTCCGGCCGCGGTGGTGATCAAAGCCTCGGAGATTCCCGGCGCCACAGCGCGCAGCGTAGCCGCGCCAGCGTCACCCAATCCGTAGAAAGCGTCGATGATGCCCCACACTGTTCCAAACAATCCTATGAATGGCGCAACCGCGCCGGTGGTGGCCAGCCAGGGCAGGCGGCGCTCCAGGCGCGTCAGCTCTTCGGATGCGGCGATCTGCGCGGCGCGCTGCACGGCCGGAAGGTTCTGTTCGCCCTGGCGGCGGAATTCGTCGTATGCGTTCTCGAATACCGGCACCAATGGACTGGGCTTGAACTGATCGGAGATTGCGGCGACATCCTGCAACCTTTGCGCGCGCCGGAAAGCGCGAAGAAAGCGCCCACTCTGCGTCCGCGCCCGCCGCAACGCACCCCACTTGGTCAGAATAATGGACCAGGACACGATGCTGAATACCAGGAGAATGAGCAGAACCACTTGGGCTACAAGCCCCGTCTGTCTGATCAGGGTCACAATCTCGCCCCCGATCGCGAAGCCTAAAAGAGAAATCTTGATCATCACAAATCCAATTGCCTCTATGAGTTATCTTCTCGACCGTACCATCCTGCAACACCCACGTCAATCAAACCGGGTCATCGTCGTAGCCCGAAAATCGTAATCCGCGCCTCGTGGTCACAGAAAAGACGACGGCGCAAGGTAACGAGTCCCCCTTGCGCCGAAAAAATGCCGTAATGAGAGATCCGTCGTCGCAGAATCCCTGTTGGATAAAAAACATTCTATCCCGAATTGCGCAGCCTCGGAAACGGAGCAGAAGGACATGAACCTGACTTGTTACAATCCCCCAAATAAGGACACTGCGCGCCTGTTCCATAGTTTCCGTCAGCCACCCTGTTCCTGGCCGGCAAGGCGCGGATCCCGGCCAGGATCACAAGAAAGCAGTGAAAAGGCGCGCAACAAATGGCGAGCCCCGCGTTCCAGGCAGTGGACCTGCTCCGGCCTGACGGTGGAGCGTGAAGAAGAAAAAAAGAGGAACCGTTACAGCCGAAATTAACCGAAGCTTCAACCCGGGAGTTTAAGCTCGATCAACGTTGCTTCTGGCTGGCTTGGTTATGCACAAAGCCGCGATGGTGTTGACATTGTTGTCTGCGATCTTTGCCCTGGCGTCCGGGCAGGAGAACCCACCTGACCGCGCGGTGATCGAGGGCAATGTGATCAACTCCCAGACCGGGAGGGGCATCCCACGCGCCGATGTCGTGTTGCGCAATCTGAACAGGCTGGGCTGGGCCAAGTCAGTGCGCGCCGACGGCGCTGGACATTTCAACTTTAAGGATCTTGATCCCGGGACCTACCAGCTTTCCGCTAACCGCCAGAATTTCTTCTTCGATGTTCGTCACAGGACGTTGCAACCAGGGCTTGGAATCGCGGCCGGCGAGCATCGCAAGGGCATCGTACTGCGCCTTCAGCCTGCCGCGGTGGTAACCGGCCAAGTTGTGGACGATAACTCAGACCCTATGCAGCACGTGCAGGTGAAACTGCTGATACGGACTCATCGCGGCGGTCGCACCGTGCTGGATTCCGCGGGACTTGGCTTGACTGATGACCGGGGCATTTATCGCATCTACGATGTGCGCCCGGGCAACTACTACGTGCTGGCTGAGATCACGCCTGAGTTGCAGGCCAAAGGGCTGCAGGTCATCGCCACGACCGGCATTGTCGGAGTGCTGGAGGTGGCGGGTACGGGTGAGGCGCCAGCCGAGCGTGAGATTGCTTTCTCGCCCCTCTTTTTTCCTGGCACACGCAACTTTCTGGAAGCCCACACCTTGCCTGTCGGTCCCGGGGATGAGATCCACGCCGGTTTCATTTTTATGACCATGCCCAGCGTCTCCATCAAAGGCAGGGTCACGAACGGGATCACCGGTGCAGTCGCGCAAAATCCAACCGTGTCAGCTTCTTGGTCCGAGTATGTCGAGGAGAACGCACCCGATGTCAGGGTCTCCAGCAAAGACGGAACTTTCGAGGTGCGCGGGCTCGCGCCCGGTCTCTACACGCTGCGGGCTTCTTTTAGTTGGGACGGCATGAACTACCGTACTCAGCAGACAGTGGACGTGGGGCCTTCCGGTGCTGAAAACGTGCTGCTGGTGGGGCTCCCTGACTCCGACGTCGCCGGCAGCGTGCGCGTCGACAATCCTCCCGTAGCCGACCCGCCTGTCCGTCGGGTAGCCGTGGAATTCCAGAGCAAGGACACCGCTGAGCGCTCTTCCGCTTCGACAGGGCCGTCCACCTTGCAGTTTCAGGTCAAATTGCATCCTGGCGAGCACTACACCGTGGCTGCGCGAGGCCTTCCCGCAGACTACTATTTGAAAACGGTGCGCGTCTCAGGGCACGATGTGGAGAGGAATGACGTGATGGTTTCCGACCTCCGCAGCCAAATGGAGCTGGTGCTCAGTCCCGATGGCGGCCGTATCGAAGGCCTGGTCGTGGACGAGAAGGGCCAGCCCATCAACGGCGCGGTAGTCCTGGTTCCTGAAGAAACGAGGCGCGGATTTGCTGATCTCTTTCGCAAGACAAGAGCAAACAACAAGGGCGCGTTCACTTTGCGAGGGGTTCCACCGGGGAGCTACAAGCTCCTGGCTTTCGACGACGTGGACCTTCAGGACCTGATCGATCATCCTGAACTCCTGGAACAGTATCCTGGCAGAAGCGAGAGCTTGACTGTCTCCGAGAAGGGCGACTATAGCGTTCCGTTGCAGATCATCCGCGCGGCGGGAGACGCGCCTTAGCCGGACGTCACTCGAAAATACTGCTTAAGCCAGCGCATCTGATATATGGCTCTTAGGGATAGTGAAGAAGCCGGCGCGGCCGGTGGCGCAGACCGTGGGGACCTCCCTCCGGTAAGGCGCAAGCAGCAAGAAAAGGATGACAGAACTCTTCTGGCGGCCAAGGGCAGCTCCGGGTGATGTAGTTCGACCTGACACCGTTCTGCTTCGGCCCAACTCAGAGCAAGGAAACGGTAAAAACCTGCACCATCACCCGTTGTTTCATTGGATGCGGGGGCAACGTCCGCTGTTGACATCGGGAAATCAACTCTGCTCCGCCGGTCTCCAATCCGTGCTACCATGAAGGACAGTAAGATTGATTGTCCTCGACTTGGATAGACTCGTTCGCGTGTGCAGCCTGCCTATTTCTGCTGAGAACAGCCTCTTAAAGATCCACAGCAAAGGAAAAAAACAAGATATGAAACTCTTTGTCGGCAACTTCCCGTTCAGCACCACCGAAGCAGATCTGCAGTCGCTCTTCGCACCGTATGGCAACATAGACAGCGTGACTGTGGTCACTGACCGCCAAACCGGCCGCTCCCGCGGTTTTGGTTTTGTGGAAATGGGCGATCGGGGTGAAGCGGAAAAGGCCATCGAAGCACTCAACGGCAAGGAAGTGGGCGGCCGCGCGCTGAACGTGAACGAAGCTCGTCCTAAGAACGACGGCGGCGGTTACCGCGGCGGACGCGGCGGCAGCCAGGACGATTATCGAGGCCACGCCCGCCAGCCACGCGAGCCGCGGTGGTAGACGGGTCATCCTCCGGCCGGGCGGCGGTCGCAAAGCGTGTGCGCCAAACCAGCGCGTCGCCGGCCCTTACTACTTCGCCAGCCAAAACGCAGGTGATCAAGGTCGTGGTGTGCCAGCAGTGCGGTGAACGTTTTGCCATCGCCCACGACCTCACCGCTCTCGATCCGCAACTCGCAGAGCGTCAAGCCGCATGGCTGGCTGACCAGTTCGTCTGGGACCACATCCAGGAGAACAAACACCGCGGCTCGATCACTCTGCCAGGCGCGGAGGAGTTGAAATCGCTTGCGCCCTCGCGGTCGTGATCGGGGCGGGCGCCTTTCGACTTTTGCACAATTTGTGTTACACTTACATCTGCTTTAGGTTTCCGGTTGCAGGGTATCCATTGACTCGGATCTCGTTCAGGATTCCCGCCTAGCCTAAGAAACTCCTCCGTTTATCTACAGCAAAAATCTAATTATCGGCATGAGATCACTCTGCCTAGACGTTTGTTAACGTCCTGCCGGAACCGGCGCCGACCCAAGAAAGAAACAACATCGAACGAATGGTTCGTTTTACGGAACTACCCCTATCTCCCTATCTACAGAGCCGCCTTGGTGCGGCTGAATTTGTAACTCCCACCGAAGTCCAGGCTGCGGCTATCCCGCACGCCCTTAAGGGCAAAGATCTCCTTGCCACCGCTCAGACGGGCACCGGCAAGACCCTGGCCTTCCTTTGCCCGATCATCGAAAAGCTGCTGGCACATCCGGCGAAGGGCGTCGAGGCGATTGTCCTGGTCCCCACGCGCGAACTGGCCATGCAGATCAACAAACAGTACGAACAACTGCGCGGGAAGAAGTTGCCGCATGCGGCGCTGCTCATCGGCGGAAGCTCGGAGCGTTCGCAACTGGCAACGCTGCGCCGCGGGGCGCGCCTCGTGGTGGCCACGCCAGGACGCTTTGAAGACCTTCTCGACCGCGAGATGTTTCAGGTGAGCAAGGTCAACACGCTGGTCCTGGACGAAGCCGACCGCATGCTGGACATGGGATTCATTCCTGCCATCCGGCGCATCGTAGCCCAGTTGCCGCGCACGCGGCAGACCATGTGCTTCTCCGCCACGTTGGAGGCCTCCGTCGCCCACCTGGTGGACGACTACCTCCGTGATCCGGTGCGGCTGGCCTTCGGCTCGACACGGAAAGCCTCGGAGAGCGTGGACCTCACCGCGTACGAAGTGCAGGCGGACCAGAAGCTCGCATTGCTGCAACGACTCCTGTCCCAGGAAACCGGACGCAGTCTGGTCTTTGTCCGAACCAAGCGAGCTACGCAGCGCCTGGCAGATAAACTGGAACGCGCTGGTGTGAGCGTTGCGGTGATTCACGGCGATCGTTCGCAGTCGCAGCGGACAAATGCGCTCGCGTCTTTCCAGAATGGAAGTTCGCGGGTGCTGGTGGCGACCGATGTCGCCTCCCGCGGCATTCACGTGGACGATATCGCCCAGGTCATCAATTATGACCTGCCGGCCATCGCGGAAGATTTCATTCATCGCGTGGGGCGCACGGGCCGCGCCGGAGCCACCGGGAGCGCGGTCACGTTCTTCACCACGCTCGAGCGTTCTGACCTGGCGCGCCTGGAGCGAAGCTTGCAGCTTAAGATTCGCCGGGCGAGGGTCACCTCAGACCTGGCTCGAGAAGAGCGGGCTGGACCGGTGGACGTCTCCGGGCTGGTGCCCACGCCGGTGAGGCCGGGGTCGCGAATGATGCGTTTGCCCGGCGAAGTCCTGCAGCGTCACACGTAAAGAGTCGGCCACGGTCCTGTGGGAGCGTGCGTGAGACGGCTGCGCTATCGCCGAATTGTGGGCGGCGGCCGCAAGGCGTATAGTGAGAGAAGCTACCTTCTCCGGAGAACGCAAGCCGCCTTCGCGCCTTCGTGGACAGCAGCCAATCCATTCGCGAGGTGCCAGGAATGCGTTCCAACCTGATCTTTGAAGTCTCGCCGCGCTTCTCCAACCGGTACCAGCTATGCCGTATGTTGGCGTCGTCGGCGCGCAAGATGCACCGTGACGGCGCTTCTACCGCACAGAGCATCAACCAGTCGCTGCAGGCCCTGCACGATGCTCCCGCAGGAGCGGTGCCGCAGCCCAATGGAGCCGCCCTGCCGCCCAAGAAAGAAGCAGCCGGGGTTATGGCCGGCGAAGAAACCGCGGGCTTGCGCTAGTCGCCTGTGATCGCGAATTCATTTTGAGAGGTGCCATAATGGCCGGACGTCCGACCGCCGCGAAGCGGCAAAAAGAACGTGCGAGACAGGAAAAGCGTCTGGAAAAGGCGCAGAAAAAGGCCCAGCGCAAGCTACAACAAGAACAGAGCGAGCGCCCCGAGCGCAGCGGCGAACTGACTGTGACTTACAACGAGGAGGGCCAGCCCGAAGGGTTCAACTTTCACGATTTCTAGCCCGGCGGGCCGGTGTGCGCCGCGAGCCCTAATTGGTAGTGGTACGGTTTGTGGGAATGGTTCATCGCTGCGCGATGAACGCGGCTAAGACGGGCTGATACTGCTAGTGGGTCAGGTTTCCAAACTAACCGACTACCCACAATTTCAAAACTTGCGGACTACCCTGATGATTGGCGACAATCGCTCTTGAGTCGCAGTTTCTCTTTTCGAGGAGCGTCCGTCCAGCGTGATGAAACCCATTGCCGCTTCCCGGCCCCTTGTCCTTGCCCTGTGCCTCCTCCCGTTTGGCCGCGCGGCTCTCGCTGCCGATCTCAAGCAGAAGACCACCGACGCATTTAACAAGTACGTCGCGGCCACGGAAGCCAGGATGGCCTCCGAGTTGAAGCCCGATGGAAGATTCCTTTATCCCGACCAGCCCAGGCCGCATCCGTCAGAGGAGATGCGCGATGCTTATGCCCGCCTCCAGCGCGGGGAGATCCTGATCGAGCGCCAGGAAGCCCGGCTCGACGGCAAAGAAGTAGATGTTCCCGACGGCATGGTGCATCACTGGGTCGGCATCGTGTTTATCCCCGGCGCCAACCTGGCCCAGGTCCTGGCTGTCGCCCAGGATTACGACCATCGTGCCGAGCTTTACAAGCCGGAGATCACGGCTGCCCACATCATTTCCCACCACGGTGACGACTTCAAAATCTTTATGCGCTTGTTCCAGAGACGCTTCACCACGGTGGTCTTCAATACTGAGTACGAGGTTCACTGGGGCCGTGTGAACGACAAGAAACTGTATTCCCACTCCATCAGCACCCGTGTGGCGCAGGTGGAAGATCCGCAGCAGCCCGAAGGCGCCGAAATGCCGGTCGGCCACGGCAGCGGATACCTGTGGCGGCTCAACACCTATTGGCGGTTCGAAGAAAAAGATGGCGGAGTCTACGTGCAGTGTGAAGCGTTATCGCTTTCCCGCGATATTCCTTATGCCTTGGCCTGGCTCATCAAGCCGCTGGTGACCAAAATTCCAAAACAATCGCTGAACCGCGCTCTGGGGCGGACCCGGGAAGTGGTGCTGGAGAAAATGAAGACCCAGTGATTGCGGATTCGTCCTAAGCCGCCTAGTTGCCTCTCCCCACTGCCTTCCCGATTCGGGCTGAAATGCGATAAATGTCGCCGGCAGTCATACCCATCCCGATGGGGTGGTGTCCGACCGCAGCCAGCCCCATCGAGGCCACGCAGCCACACTGCGAGCAGTCCGGCCGCCCCCCAAATTGGCAAGGCACAATTTTGCTCTTCAGGTCAGCCGAAATCGTAAGCGTGGTTTGCGCAAAGATGCATTCCTCAGGAGAGGTTGGGGGCCTCAGAAACTCTTTGATGACGAACTCATTCATGTCCAGCTTTGCGTACAAGGGGCGGAGCCGCAGCAACTCGTGGACGGTTTGCTGCCGTTCAGCGGGGGAGAGAATCTCCGGGTCGCTGGCGCCTTCTTGCGGCGTGAAGATACTGAACCACACGCGCTTGATCTCGGTGCGAGGAGTCCAAAACGCAAGGAAGTCTTCCAGATAGCCTTGCCGTTTCATCATTTGGCCAGTGATCGTGCAGTGAATGCTGACGTGATGGCCGGCGATGTTCTTGAGGATTCGGTCGTAGGTGGCCGGCTTCCGGCGAATATCGTGCTCTGGCTGGAGGCCATCGATCGATACCACAAGGTTGAGCCGGGGGATGTCCGCCCATTCCTTGGGAATTTCGCGGAAGGCACTGGTGACCACCTGAACGTGGATTCCGCGTTCCGCCAGGACCGGCAACAAGACACACAGCTCGCGAAACCGCACCAGGGGATCGCCGCCGACAAGGGAAAGGTGTAACGGCCGATACTCGTCCACAATCTCGAGTATGCCGTTGACCAGGGCCTCCCCTTTCTTGTCGTGAATTTGCCGCAAGTTCAGCCCGGCTGCCACATGATCGTCCTCATACGCATAACAGCCCGTGCAGCGCAGGGGGCACTCGCGGGTAATCTCAATGGAGAGCGACGGTTTACCCCCGCTCAGGGTTTTGCCCCACGCCCGGACCACGTCCTGCCAGTTCATTGCCACAGCTTTTGCCGATGGTGTTCCAGGGGATTGCACCCGCGTTTCATTGTTACCTAGATGCAAGAAGCCGCCGTAGCGCAAAGCTGTTGTGCTATTCTTCGCTGAAATTCCCGTGAGAGGCCTTTCCCCTGTGCTGCTGGAACTGCGCGTCGAAAACTATGTGGTGATTGACTCGCTGGCGGTAGAGTTTGCACCAGGACTGAACCTTCTCACCGGCGAAACCGGCGCCGGCAAGTCCATCCTGATCGGCGCTCTCTCGCTGCTGCTGGGCGACAAGGCTTCCACAGAGATGATTCGACACGGAGCGGACAAGGCCGTGGTCAGCGGCGTGTTTGACGTGGAAGAAGCCGCTCTCACGAAGATCCTCGAGGCTAACGGTGTCGATGCCGAAGCCGGGCAGATCATCGTCAAGCGGGAGATTGCCGCCGGCGGCAAAGGACGCGTTTTCGTCAACAACCAGCCGGCCACGGTTGCCCTGCTTCGCGAACTAGCGCCGGCCCTGGCTTCCATCCACGCCCAGAATGAAAACATCCTGGCGTTCGACGCTGCGGCGCGGCTGACGTTGCTCGATTCCTATGCGGGAAATGATCTGGGCGATCTGGCCGGGAAACATGAGGTCTGGGCCGGCGTTCGCGACCGCATCGCCGAATTCGAACGCGACGAACAGGACCGCCTGCGCATGGCGGATTTGTGGAACTTCCAGAAGAAAGAGATCGAATCTGCACACCTCAAGGCGGGCGAAGACCAGAAACTCGAAACTGAAAAACGCGTGCTGGCCAACGCTGAGAAGCTTTACAGCGCTGCTCAGGCCGCGTATGAACTGCTCTATGAGGCCGATGCCTCGGTACTGGCCAATCTCTCTTCGGCCAAGAAAAACCTGGAAGAGCTGGCGCGGTTTGACGCGAAATTTCAGGAGGCTTTGGCTTCAGTCGAAAGCGCCAAAGCCGCGATTGAAGACGTTAGCGCCACCGCCCGCGACTACGCGGACGGCATTGACGCCTCGCCCGAGCGCCTGGCGGAAGTCGAAGATCGGCTGGCACTGCTTGACCGGCTCAAGCGCAAGTACGGCAGCTCAGTGGATGAAGTCATTGCTTACAGCGAGACTGTTGCTCGCAAGCTTGATGAACTAGAGAATCGTGAAGACGTGCTGCGCGAGTTGAAGAAGCAGCTGGAAGCGGCAGCGGGTTCCTACTTGGCGGCAGCTCAGGCCATTTCCCGGAAGCGTTACTCGGCAGCGAAGGAGTTGCAGAAACTGGTTGAAGCCGAGATCAATCAGTTGGCGATGAAAGCCCAATTCAAGATTGAAGTCTCCGGATCAGACGAGCCGGAGAACTGGACGGCTTCTGGCTTTGATGGCGTCCAGTATCAGATCTCGCCCAATCCCGGGGAGCCGCTGCGGCCCGTGGAGCAGATTGCCTCCGGGGGTGAGCTTTCCCGCGTGATGCTGGCGCTCAAAGCCACCGTGGAAACGGGGAAGAAGAGCAAAGCAGCCGGCCCCGCGCAGCGCACGCTGGTATTCGATGAGATCGATACCGGCATCGGTGGGCGGGCGGCGGAAGCCGTCGGCAAAAAACTCAAGGCCCTGGCTCGCGCCAACCAGGTGCTGTGCATCACTCACCTGCCGCAAATCGCGTCGTTTGCCGACCATCATTACTTGATTGAGAAGCGCGAAGTCTCAGGCCGCGTCCGGACATTGGTTCGCCCGCTCGACGCCAGCCAGCGGACAGAAGAGATTGCCCGCATGTTGAGCGGCGCCAAGCTGACGGAAACTTCGCGCCAGCATGCGGAGCAGTTGCTGAAGGCGAACGCGTAGAAAAAAACCTTATCGCGGATTTGCGCGGATGAACGCGGAAGCTGGTCTTTCGAGGGCTCGCAAGTAACTGGAACTCTTCGATGACTCTACTTGCATCGTCAAGCCCGGACCAAATATCCTTTGCTACACTTGACCATCGCAGATCCGGATTCGGGGAACGCTCTGCACTTTGAGAAGGACTGAAAACACCATGAGCTCAATTGCTGTTTCAAGTGCTCCTTCAACTCCAAACAATGCCTTTCTCGCCATCTTCTGGGGCGGCCTCGCCGCCGGCATCTTTGACATCACGCAAGCAATGGTCGCCTGGCATTTCCAGGCCGGAGTGAAGCCGATCCGGATCTGGCAGTCGGTTGCCAGTGGTTTGCTCGGTCCCGATTCGTTTAAAGGCGGCCTGAAGACAGCAGTCCTAGGCGGCGTGCTGCACTTCTTCATCGCCTTCTCGGCAGCGACGGTTTACTACATCGCAAGCCGCAAGCTGACCTTCATGACCAGTCACGCGGTTCTCTCCGGTTTGCTTTATGGTGAAGCCGTTTTCATGTTCATGTACTTCGTCGTGTTGCCGCTTTCCCGGGCGGGAAAGGTTCACTACACGACGGCAACCATCGTCACCGGTCCGATCGGGCACGTATTCCTAGTCGGCTTGCCAATTGCTCTGGCAGTCAGGCGGTGGGCACCGTTGAAGTAGGTTGAAAAAGGCAAACGCCAAGGTGCCTTCTCAGTTACGGTCTACAAGCGGTTCCGAAAGAGCACGAGAACAACGAAGAGAAACGGAGCCAAGCACCCGAATATGATCTCTTCTTGAGAGAGTAACGACCAGAGGACTTTGACATATCGCACGGCCGCCACCAGCGAGACAGCATTCGTGATCCAGCTGCCGAGCAGGGAGTAGAGCACAAGTGAGTCTTTGGCACTCCTGCCGCTTCCTCCACCCCATCCGATGGCAAGCATTAGGAAAATCGGCAGCAACAAGGCTAGCCCTATAGCGGTCAGAATCAACGCCGATAGAACGAAACTTGCAGCAAACAGCGGCCTGACCACGAGGAGCAAACTGCAGCAAATGCAGAGCAGCAGCGGCGCCAAACGAATTGTTGTTCGTCCGCTGAAATTGCCCTCAAATGTCGACCCATAAACAAAGGCAGTGACCGCCACAGTCCAAGCGATCAGGCTCGCGATAAGAAGGTTCCTGTGCCTCACGAATGAGGCGGCTTGTTCCGGCCTAAGGTTGGGAGGCGTAGGCAAAGGGGGTCATCTTCGCACCTTAATCTCTGCGGGGTCAAGCTCACAGGTTCCATTCACCCCCCAATCCCACCTGATCGCTGCTAAATCTATCCCTTTCAATGGCTTGCCTTAGCCATAAGGTCGCCGGAACGGATAACCTGAAAGCCGGGAAAAGTGTCTTATGAGGGTATAATCGGACAGATCACAAAATGACAGTAACTCAAGATAAGACTTTGCTTTTGCTGAAGCCGAGGGGTTTCTGTGCCGGGGTGGTTCGCGCCATCGACATTGTGCGCATCGCGCTCGACGCCTTTGGGCCGCCCATCTATGTGCGCAAGGAGATTGTGCACAACCGCTATGTGGTGGAGGAACTCAAGGCCAAGGGCGCCATCTTCGTGGACGAGGTCTATGAAGTCCCCGACGGCCAGCGCCTGATCTACTCGGCGCACGGCGTGGCTCCCAGCGTGCGCGAGGCCAGCAAGCTGCGCAACCTCAAGGTGGTCGACGCCACCTGTCCGCTGGTAACCAAGGTCCACGTGGAAGCGGTGAAGTACGCCAAGGGCGGCTACAGCATTATCCTGATCGGCCATCATGACCATGATGAAGTCATCGGCACCTTGGGTGAAGCTCCAGACGTGACCCAGGTGGTCGGCAGCGCGGAGGAAGTCGCGAACCTTGAGGTGCCCGATCCTACGCGCGTGGCTTACATCACCCAGACCACGCTCAGCCTGGATGAGACGAAGGACGTAATTGAAGCATTGCGCAAGAAATTCCCCATGATCGAAGGCCCGCACGCGCAGGACATCTGCTATGCCACGCAGAACCGCCAGACCGCGGTGAAAGACGTAGCGCACGACGCCGATCTGCTGCTGGTGGTGGGCTCGGAAAACAGTTCGAACTCCAACCGGCTGGTCGAAGTCTCCACGAACCTGGGGACTCCGTCCTATTTGATTGACACGGCGGCCGACATCAAGCCGGAATGGCTGAACGGCGTTGAAAACCTGGCTCTCACCGCTGGCGCTTCCGCTCCGGAAGTCCTGGTGGAGCAGGTGATGGAATTCCTGAAAGGGAAGGGGTTCACCAACATCCGCGAGGTGGAGGTCATGCCGGAGAACGTCCGCTTCGGCCTGCCGCCGGAAATCGTGGAGGCCATTGCGGCGGCGCCCGCAGCAGCCGCGGAGTGAGTGTATGAGCAGCATGCCGGGGACAAAAACTGCGCAGATGTTGTTCGGGAAGATCGACGACATGCTGAGCCGTGTCTCAGCGGGCATTGAGAAGGCGCGTGCCTATCTCTTCTCCCAGCAGCACAAGGACGGATACTGGTGCGGTGAACTGGAAGCCGATACCACGCTGGAATCCGACTACATCACCATTCACACCTTGCTGGGCACCGGCAATCGCACCCGCATGGAGCGGGCGGTCCCGGAGATCATCCGTCACCAGAACGAAGACGGAGGCTGGCCTATTTACGCCGGCGGGCCTTCCAACATCAGCGCTTCCGTGAAGGCGTATTTCGCCCTGAAACTGATGGGGTACAGTCCGGACCATGCGGTGCTGGAGCGCGCCCGCGTCAGAATCCTGGCTTTGGGCGGCGTGACCGAGTGCAACACCTTCACCAAGATTTATCTCTGCTTCCTGGGCCAATATGATTGGGAAGCGGTACCGGCCATCCCTCCGGAGATCGTGCTCTTTCCCAATTGGTTCTGGTTCAACATCTACGAGATCTCGTCATGGTCGCGGGCCATCCTGGTGCCGCTCTCGATCGCGTACGCCAAGAAGCCCTTCAAGAAGATTCCCGCAGAGATGGGGATCGATGAGCTGTTCATCGGGGGACGTCACGGAAGACATCTGCATCTGAAATGGGATTCCAAGAAGCTATCCTGGAGAAACTTCTTCCTGGTCACGAACCAGATGGTGCACTTCTGCGAGAGGTTTAACATCCGTCCGCTGCGCTACCTGGCCATCAAGCGCGCTGAGAAATGGATGCTGGAGAGGTTTGAGCAATCCGACGGGCTGGGGGCCATCTATCCCGGCATTTTGAACTCGATCATCGCCCTGCGCTGCCTGGGATACTCAACCGACGATCCCCAGGTGATCCGCGCGCTCGATGAATTCGAAAAACTGGGCATCGATGAGCCTGGGATTCCCGATCATTCCGAACCGACGTTCCGCATGGCGCCTTGCTACTCCCCGGTGTGGGACACCGCCTACGCTATGTTTGCCCTGGGCGAGAGCGGCGTCGCCAAGAATGATCCGCGCATGATCAAAGCCGCGGACTGGATTCTGAGCAAGGAAGTGCGCTGCAAAGGCGATTGGGCGGTGAAGGTCCGCAACGTGCTGCCCGGCGGCTGGTACTTTGAATTCAATAACGAGTTCTATCCGGACGTCGACGACTCGGCGATGGTGCTGCTCGGGTTGGACAAAGTCGATAATCCTCGCGAGCGCTACCAGCATGAAGTTTCGCGGCGCGCGATTGATTGGGTGCTGGCCATGCAGTGCAAAAGCGGCGGCTGGGCATCATTCGATAAAGACAACACGCGCATGGTCTTCCAGAAGATGCCTTTCGCCGATCACAATGCCATGCTCGATCCGCCGACGGTCGATATCACGGGCCGCGTGCTGGAGATGCTGGCCGCCTACGGTTTCAGCCAGGATGATCCCGCCGTAAAAAAGGCGATCAAGTTCATCCTGAGCGAGCAAGAAGCCGACGGGTCCTGGTTCGGGCGCTGGGGCGTGAACTACATCTACGGCACCATGCAGGTGCTGCGCGGCTTACAGGCGATCGGCGTGGACCATCATGAGCCCTATGTCCAGCAGGCGGCGGAATGGCTGCGCATGGTGCAGAACTCTGACGGCGGCTGGGGCGAAACCTGCGGATCGTACGACGATCCCTCGACGCGCGGCATCGGCCCGAGCACGCCCTCGCAGACAGCGTGGGCGGTGATGGGCCTGCTGGCCGCCGGCGATACCCGCAGCGAGAGCGTGCAGCGCGGCATACTGCATCTACTGGAGACCCAGAATCCTGAAGGCTCCTGGGAGGAAGATCAGTACACCGGAACCGGATTCCCGCGGGTGTTTTACCTGGCGTATCACCTGTACCGGGATTATTTCCCGCTGATCGCGCTGGCGACGTACGCGCGAGAGTTCGCGGCGTTGTATCAGGAAGGCAGCGTAGGCTACGCGAGAGGGTAAGGTTTGAGGAGCACAGGCAGGAGTGCCTGTGCCACACGAGCAAATACAGAGGCTAGGAGACCTGATTGCCGGTACCAATCTCACAGATGTGGACAGTCGCGAGCTATGTGGTCAAACAGAAGCTTGCCGGACGCAAACGGTATCCGCTCGTCCTGATGCTGGAGCCCCTGTTCCGTTGCAATCTGGCTTGCGCCGGCTGCGGTAAGATCCAGTACCCGGCCCACATCCTCAAAAAAGAGCTTTCCCCGGAAGAATGTTTCCTCGCGGTGGAAGAGTGCGGCGTGCCCACGGTCAGCATCCCCGGCGGCGAGCCGCTGATGCATTCCCAGATCCACAAGATCGTCGAAGGCCTGGTGGCCCGCAAGAAATACATCTATTTGTGCACCAATGCGCTGTTGCTGAAAGAAAAGATCGATCTCTTCAAACCCAGCAAGTATCTGACGTTCTCCGTGCACATGGACGGCCAGCGCACGCACCACGATTTCTCCGTCTGCCGCGAAGGTGGATACGACCTCGCCCTGGAGGGAATCAAGGAAGCGCTGAAACGCGGTTTCCGCGTAACCACCAACACCACGTTGTTTGACGGCGCCGATCCCTCGAGCGTGCGCGAGTTCTTTGACGAGATGATGGAGTTGGGCGTGGAAGGCATGATGCTTTCTCCCGGCTACTCATATGACAAAGCGCCGGACCAGAAGCATTTCCTCGGCCGCGCCCGCATCCGGCGCATGTTCCGCGCCATCCTATCGAACCGCAAGCCGACGTGGCGTTTCAACATGTCGCCGCTGTTTCCCGAATTCCTGATGGGCAAACGCGACTACGCGTGTACGCCCTGGGGCATGCCGACGTACAACATCTTTGGATGGCAGAAGCCCTGCTACCTGCTGCAAGACGGCTACGCTGAGACCTTCGCCGAGCTGATGGCGGCGACCGAGTGGCAGAACTACGGCACAGAATCAGGCAATCCCAAGTGCGCCAACTGCATGGTACACAGCGGCTACGAAGCTTCCGCTGTGGATGATGGCTTTGGTTCCCTGCGCGGGTTCCTGGCCATGGTGCGGGCTTCGCTCTTCAACAACCGATATAAAGACGATGACGCGCTGCGCATGCTCAACGAGCCGGTGAAGCCGGTGCATAGCTACAACCCGCTGGTTCAGATCCAGGAGAGCAGCCAGCTGGAGGAAACCCGGGCATGAGCGGATCCGCCAATGGTCGCCAAGCCGTAGAAAACCCGGAGTTGCTGGGCAAAAATCCCGACGCGCTGGAAGTTGTTCCCGGTTTCGCACATGAAAAGCTGGAAGGCTGGGTTCCGGAACTGGCCGGCGGTGAAGAATTGCGCCAGGCCTTGGAGAAAGCCTTCGACTACCGCGGCGACGTGACCATCACCCGCAAGGACGGCAGCAAGGTCGAGGGCTACATCTTCGACCGCCGTAGCGGAAAGTCTCTTGAGGATTCGCTGGTCCGGCTTTATCCCAAGGATTCCAACCAGAAAGTCTCCATTACTTACTCTGACATCGCGGCCTTGGCTTTCAGCGGCCGGGATACCGCCGCCGGCAAGAGCTGGGAAGCCTGGGTGCGGAAATACTGGGAAAAGAAATCCGCCGGGGAGAAGAACATCGGGATCCAGGCGGAAACGCTGGAGTAGGTTCTGAAATCCCGATCCCGAGGGGATCCCTATGGCAGAATGGGCTTTCCTCTGAAATCTCGAGCGCAGCGAGAGATCCATATAGGGTAAACGCAGCCTGTCGGCGACAGGTTGGCATCCACGAATGTTTCTCAATACGGTAGGGACCCTTCGCGCCGCTCAGGGTTGCAGAAAAAGCTCCGCTCGGGACAAAGAAAAACATGAAAGCCTTCATCACAGGAGCCACGGGATTTGTCGGCAGCCACGTGGCGCGGGCCCTTGCGGATCAGGGCGCTGATTTGCGCTTGCTGGTTCGCAAGACCAGCCGTACCGACAACATTGCCGGCCTGCGCGCTGAGATTGCGCAGGGCGATCTGCGGGACGCGGCGTCGCTAAAAAGCGCGATGTCCGGCTGTGAATTCGTGTTTCACGTCGCTGCCGACTACCGCCTGTGGGTACGTGACCCCGAGGAAATGTACCGTTCCAACGTGGAAGGCACGCGGGTCATCCTGGATTCTGCACGGGAGAGCGGCGTGCGCCGCGTGATCTATTGCAGCTCGGTCGCCACGATGGGCTTCGCGGACGATGGCCGCATGGCTGACGAGAGTTCGCCGGTGGCGCTTTCCGACATGATCGGCCCCTACAAACGTTCCAAGTTTATGGCCGAGCAGATCGCTCTGGAAGCCGGGCGCAACGGCGCCAACGTGGTGGTGGTGAATCCCACCACACCCGTTGGCGATTGCGACATCAAGCCGACTCCTACCGGACGCATCATCGTGGACTTCCTGAATCGCAAATTTCCCGCGTATGTCGATACCGGTCTCAACCTGGTTGACGTGAAGGAAGTTGCCAGAGGACACCTGCTGGCCATGGAGAAAGCCGTGCCCGGAGAGCGCTACATCCTGGGCGGCGAGAACCTCACGTTAAAGCAAATCCTCGACAAGCTGGCTGGGCTGACCGGTTTGCCGTCGCCTACCACCAAAGTTCCGCACGCGGTGGCTTTAGGCTTTGCTGCACTCGATCAATTCTTTACCGGAATCATCAGGCGCAAAGAACCGCGAGCCACGATTGACGCCGTGCGCATGGGCCGCAAGAAAATGTTCGCCTCATCCGCTAAAGCCGAACGCGAACTGGGGTACAGGATCGTTGCCGTGACCGATGCTCTCGAACGCGCTGTCCGCTGGTTTCAGGAGCACGGCTACACGGAGCCGGTTGGCCAGGCAGCCACGGTGAACGCATGAGCGCCGTCGCCATCATTACCGCGCTCGACCGCGAACTGCATCCCCTGGTGGATGATTGGAACTCGAGTCCGTTGCATTCGAGCGGAAGAACGTTCCCGTGCTATCACACGGGAGCGGTGGTGGCGGTTGCGGGGGGCATCGGCACCGCACGCGCCGAATTGGCGGCCCGCGCAGTGATGGAAAACTACCATCCGCAGATGCTGGTTTCGGCCGGTCTCGCCGGAGCGCTCATCCGCAGCTTGAAAGTCGGCAGCATCGTGACTCCCAATGTGATTGTGGATGCCGCCACGGGCACGGAGTATCGCTCGACTGTCAGCGGCGATGTAGTTGGTGGCGGCGTTCTGGTGACTTCGGAAGAGATCGCCGGAGCAGCAAAGAAGGCCGCATTGGTCGAGCGTTTTCACGGCCTGGTCGTCGACATGGAAGCTGCGGGCGTGGCCCGCGTGGCCCAGGAGTTCAACGCTGGGTTTCGCTGCGTGAAGGCGATCTCCGATGAGTTTGATTTCGTCATGCCGCCGCTGGACCGCTTTGTCGACGAGCAAGGGAACTTTGCGACGGGAAAATTCGCGGGCTGGGCAGCCTTGCGGCCGCATCATTGGGCGAACGTGATCCGGCTAGGCCATAATAGCCGCCGGGCTACGCGCGCACTATCCCAGTGGCTCAAAAAGACTTTGTCCAATGACTTTCCATCGGCGGCAGTTGTTACACTAGGTGGAGCGGAAAAAACGCCCCGCCATGTCGTCTAAGAGCATACGTCCGGGCCGAACACACAAAGAGTTGAATGCAAACCGCCAGCAAAACTGAACCTCAAATCAAAACGCCGGTCCCCTCTACGATGCAGGCAGCCGTTTACCGGGGGAAGAATGATGTTCGCCTGGAGACGGTACCGGTCCCTGAGATCGGGGCCGGGGAAGCGCTGATCCGGGTGCACACTTGCGGCATATGCGGCACCGATCTCAAGAAGATCGCCACGGGATCGCACTCCGCGCCGCGGATTTTCGGCCATGAAACGGCGGGCCAGATCGTTGCCGTGGGCCCAGGAGTCACGAGCTTTCAGGCCGGCGACCGGGTGATGGTCTTTCACCATATTCCATGCGGAGAGTGCTACTACTGCCGCCACAAGACGTTCGCGCAATGCCCGGTCTACAAGAAGGTCGGAGTTACGGCCGGCTTCGAACCCAGCGGCGGCGGCTTTGCCGAATACGTCCGGGTGATGGACTGGATCGTGCGCAAGGGCCTGGTCAAAATTCCGGAACACGTGTCGTATGAACAAGCGTCGTTCATCGAGCCGGTCAACACATGCCTGAAGGCCATCCAGTTGCTGGCTCTCAAGCCCGATGAGACGGTGCTAGTCATCGGCCAGGGCCCGATCGGGATCATTCTGGCGGTTTTGGCGAAATTGACGGGTGCGACGGTAGTAACTTCCGATTTGTATCCCCAACGTCTTAAAATAAGTGCGACTTTCGGCCTGCGTCACAACGTGAACGGTTCGTCGGAGGACCCGGCGCAGCGCGTGCGCGAATTGAGCGAGGGCCGGGGTGCTGACGCGGTGATCCTGGCGACTCCGGGCAACAATCTGGTCCGTCCGGCGATGGACGCGGCGCGGCCCGGCGGCCGGATCATGTTGTTTGCGCAAACGCAGCGCAGCGAAGTTACCATTGATCCGTCAGCCGTCTGCCTGGATGAAAAGACCCTGCTGGGTTCCTACAGCGCGTCGGTCGATCTCCAGGCGGAGAATGTGCGCTTGGTGTTGGGCGGGGGAGTCGACTTTGCGCGTTTGATCACGCACCGTTTTCCCCTGCGGCAAGCCGTGGAGGCGTTGCATCTGGCTTCGCATCCCGGACCGGATTCCCTGAAGGTAGTCATTCAACCTGGAACGGAGTGGGAGAAGACCTGAGTGAAACGACAAATGACAGCGGCAGTCCTCTACGGCAAAGAGGACGTGAAGATTGAGAAGGTGCCCATCCCCACGCTGGAGCGCGGGGAGGTGCTGGTGAAGGTGAACGTGGCCCTGACCTGCGGCACGGATCTCAAGGTCTTCCAGCGCGGCTATCACGCGCGCATGATCGTGCCGCCGGCGCTGTTCGGTCATGAACTTTCCGGCGTGATTGAAGAGGTCGGACCGGGCGTGCGCGATTTCCGCCGCGGCATGAAAGTCGTTGCCCTGAACTCGGCGCCCTGCGGCTCCTGCTTCTACTGTGTGAAGCACCAGGAAAATCTTTGCGAAGACCTGCTATTCAACAATGGCGCATATGCCGAGTACATCAAGATCCCGCGCCGCATTGTCGAGACCAACATGCTCGCGCTGCCCGACGACGTGAGCTTTGAGTCCGCAGCCATGACCGAGCCGCTGGCCTGCGCTCTGCGGGGCTTGCAGGAGACGGGCGCCGACATCGGCGACATCGTGACCGTGATCGGCGGCGGACCATTGGGGCTGATGCTGGTACGCGTGGCCAAGCTGAACGGTTGCAAAGTCATCGCGGTGGTCAAACGCGATGAACAGGTGGCGTCCGCGAAGCGCTTCGGCGCGGATGATGTGGTGCAGATTACCAAGGTCGAGAGTCCAGTTGACGCCGTGATCGGCGTAACGGAAGGCCGCGGGTCGGACATTGTGATTGAGGCTGTAGGTCGGCCTCAAACCTGGCAGTGGGCGGTGGACATGGTTCGCCGCGGCGGGGTGGTCAACTTTTTTGGCGGATGTGCCGCCGGCACCAAAGTGGAGCTCGATACCAACCGGCTCCATTACTCCGAGCTTACGCTGAAAGCAACCTTCCATCACACGCCCCAAACCGTGCGTCGCGCCTTCGCTTTGATTGCCGAAAAGAAAGTCAAAAGCAACGACTACGTGACCGGCGAGGCTCCGCTCTCCAAACTGAAACAGGTCTTGCAGCAGATGCTGGACCGGGGGAGCCAAATCAAGACCGCCATCATTCCCGGCCACTGAGGACTGGCGCGACGCAACCATGGCCGTTTCATCCAATAACTCACCGTCGCTCCCCTCGCAGCCGGCAGGCTGGAATGCCTTACCGCTTGAGTACCGTATTCCTGACGCCGCCCCTTCGCTAAAGGAGGCACAAGCCTATTGCGAGCGGCTGGCCAAAACTCATTATGAGAATTTTTCTGTTGCGACCTGGTTCCTGCCCAGCAGGCTGCGCCAGCATTTCTACAACGTCTACGCCTACTGCCGCATTTCCGACGACCTGGGCGACGAAGTGGGAGATGCGCGGCAGTCGCTCGAGCTCCTGGACCAGTGGGAGACGGAGCTGAACGCGTGCTATTCCGGATCGCCACGCCATCCCGTGTTTGTCGCGCTCCAGGAGACGGTGCGCCAATTTGGCATTCCCAAACACGAGTTTTCCGACCTGCTCATCGCTTTCCGCCAGGACCAGACAGTCACCCGGTTTGAAACCTTTAACGACGTTCTTGGCTACTGCCGTTACTCCGCCAACCCCGTGGGCCACCTTGTGCTCTATCTCTGCGGCTATAGCGACAGTGCACGTCAAGAACTGTCTGACGCCACCTGCACCGCGCTCCAACTCGCGAACTTCTGGCAGGACGTGGCCGTGGATTACGAAAAAGGTCGAATCTACCTGCCGCTCGAAGACTTGCGCCGCTTCGGAGTTACCCCGGATGACATCGCACAGCGAAGGGCCACCCCGCAGTTCATCGCGCTGATGAAATTCGAAGTAGAACGCGCGCGGGAATGGTTTGAACGCGGCTTGCCGCTGGTGAAGAAAGTGAACCGCGAGCTGGCGGTCGATCTTGAGCTGTTCAGCCGCGGAGGACAGGAAATCCTGAACGCCATCGAGCGGCAAGGTTATGACGTGCTTGGCCGGCGTCCCGTCATCTCCAAACCCCGTAAGTTGTGGCTGGTGGCGCGAGCGGCGGCAGGTAAGCTTTTACCCCACCACCCGCCAGAGGCGGGCGTGTCGGGGGCTCTGTGAACCAACTCAATCACGCCTACGCCGTTTGCAAAGGAGTAGCGCGCCGCGCGGCCAAGAATTTCTACTATGGTTTCCTGGTTCTGCCTTCCGACAAGCGCAACGCGCTGTGCGCGGTATACGCTTTCATGCGTCACGCTGACGACATCGCCGACGATCCCAAGCTGACCTCCCAAGAAAAGCGCGAAAAGCTGGACGCCTGGCTCAGCTCGGCCAACGCGGTGTTTTCGGGCCAGCCGACGGATGATCCCGTGCTGATGGCGCTGGGCGATTCGCAGCGGCGATTCAAAATTCCTGCGCAACTTTTTGAAAAGTTAGTGCACGGCACCAAGATGGACTTGGATATCCCGGCCGGCAACGCGGCGCCGATGGTGCTCTGCGATGCGTTTGATGATCTCAAACAGTATTGCTACTACGTGGCTTCCGTCGTAGGGCTGGTCTGCATTCAAGTTTTTGGCTACGAAGAGAGCAAGGCGGAATTTCTCGCGGAAGATTGCGGCCTCGCTTTCCAGCTCACCAACATTATTCGCGACGTGAAAGAAGACGCCGGCATGGGGCGAATTTACTTCCCCCAGGAAGATCTGGTCCGCTTCCATCTGACCGCGGAACAGTTTGCTCCAGCAGGCATGGGCGATCCTGCCCGCGTGGCTGCACTGCGTCCCCTGCTGGAGTACGAGGCGGAGCGAGCGCGCCGCTATTACGGATCCGCCAAGTGGCTGATGGAGCTGATCGATTCAGACAGCCGCGCTGCTCTCTGGGTCCTGGTGGAGATCTACAGCCGCCTGCTCAAGAAGATAGCCGCTCGCGATTATGATGTGGTCACGGAACGAGTGAGCCTTACCCTCTGGGAAAAACTGAGAGTACTCGCCCGCGGCTTTCTGCTGCGCATTACATAATCAAAATCACCACGGAGTCAGAGGGACACGGAGAAAGAGCCAAAGGCAGGATTAGCCGCAGATGAACGCAGAAGGACGCGAGATCAAAAAAGGACTAGCCGCGAATGCACGCGAATGAACGCGTATAAGGAAACGACAGATCATTCCTCTTGAAGGTCAAATTTCATCCGTGTTTATCCGCGTTGATCCGCGGTAGATTTTGATCTGCGCTCATCTGCGTGAATCTGCGGCGAAGGTTAGTTTTGGAGCGAAGCGACATAGTGAAACGGGTTGGAGTTGTCGGCGGCGGCCTGGCCGGATTGGCCGCCGGCTGCGCGCTCGCCGAGGCCGGCGTTGCCGTCACGGTGTTCGAGCGCCGTCCTTACGTTGGCGGACGAGCCTCATCGTACGAGCACCCCGGGACCGGCGAGGTGATCGACAATTGCCAGCATGTCCTGCTCGGCTGTTGCACCAACCTGGTCGAGTTCTATAAGCGACTGGGCGTGAGTGACAGGATCCGCTGGTTTGACGAGTTGACCTTCCTCGAGCCCGGCGGACGGGCCAGCCGTCTGGGGCCGTCGTTTCTGCCGGCGCCAGTACATTCTGCCCCGTCATTCCTGAAAGCGAAGTATTTGTCCTTGCGTGACAAGTTAGCGGTCGCGCGTGCGTTTGCTCGCATGCTGGGCGACTTGCCGGAGGATTCGGAAGAAAACTTTCTCCAGTGGCTCCAGCGCCAGGGCCAGACCCAAAATGCCATCGAACGCCTTTGGAAACCGGTGTTGGTCAGCGCGCTGAATGAAGACTTGGACTGCGTGTCGGTGCGTTATGCAGTGCAGGTATTTCGCGAATCGTTTCTGAAGTCGGCTGCCGCGGGAAGGATGGGCTTGCCCAGTATGCCGCTGTCCGAGCTCTATGCGACGGCCATCGATTACATT